>JASHXN010000057.1 GCA_030043505.1 Thermoplasmata archaeon | reverse complement strand
CCGCGCCCCGGCGCTCGACCTGGGTGCGTACTCGCCCGAGTTCCGACCCGCCGGAGAGCCGGCGCCCGACGCCGGCGAGAAGTTCTTCGCGCCAGAGACCCGACCTCCTCCTGCTCCCGCCCCGGAATCGCACGCACCGGCCGCCGGACCGCCCGCGCCGCACGCGCCCGCCACCCCTGCCGTGGCTGCCCACGCGGGGGACCGGTGCTTGGGGTGCGGCGGCGTCGCCTCCGTCGTTCACGCGTGCGGGGCGACGCTCTGCCAGGTGTGCATCGTGCAGTTCCCCAAGTGTCCGAAGTGCGGCGAGCGGGTCGGGCGCGGTTCGACGCAGCCGATCGCTCCCGCGACCGCGACCTCGCCCAAGGCCGGCGGAGGAGGGAGTGCGCTCGGGGCGATCAAGGGAGTCTTCCGCCGGGGGAGCAAAGCTCCCGCCGAGCCGCCGGCGGAACCGAGCCGCCTGCCGCGCTCCGCGGCGACCCACCACTCCGCGCATCGCGCGGACCATGAGACGAACACCAAGGAGCATGCCAAAGCCGCGGCCGAGCCCCCTCCTTCGCCGAAGAAGTCGGCCGCTCACCCCGCCGCCCCGCGCGAGCCGGAGAAGGACGACGCCCCCCCGCCGAAGAGTCCCCGCGCCGCCGAGTCGAAGGAAGACGAGGCCGACGAACCCGAGCCGACGAGCCCAGCACCGCACGCGACCAAGCCGCGGGCGAAACCGGACGACGAGCCTCGGCTGTAGCGACCGGCGACCGTCCACCCTCTCCCGGCGGGACGGTTACTGCCCGCTCGATAGGGGGCCCTTACGTTCTTATACGGCCCTTCGCTGAATTGGTGGGGTAACCGACAGATGGCGACCGTACCGTCGGCGGACCGAGCGCGTCCGGCGGCGTGGGGGGCGTGGGTCCTCGCGGCGATCTTCCTCGTGATCGCCGGCTTGGTGTTCGCGGGGCTGTACTTCGCCTACCCGAACCAGAACCACTGGTGGGCCCTGATCGGCATCGGCATCGTTGCCCTGTTCTTCTCCCTCGGTAGCTACCTCGCCGAAGCCGCCTCCCGCGAACCGACGATCCAGCGGTCGCTCGCCTGGGGGTTCTTCGGGATGGGATTCGCAGTCCTGTTCCTGAGCGTAGCGCTAGGCCCCACCTACGGGGTGCTGAGCACCGTCTCGGCGATCGAAGGGCTGATCGTCGTCCTGGTCGCGCTGTTCGTCTCGGTCGGCCTCATGATGTGGCGGGTCCGAGCGCTGCACGCGACGGCCGTGCGGGAAGCGCCGCGGGAAGCCTGGCGCGCCGAAGCGCCCCGGTCCGCGCTCGACTACGCCGCGGCCAACTCCCCGAGCGTCACGGCGGTGACGCCACCGCCCCGCTCGAACGCCCCCGCCTCTCCTCCGCCCCCTCGGAGTCCCTGAGATGGCGACGAGCGCTCCCCCGACCACTCCCGCGCAAGGCCTCACCTGCCCGAAGTGCGGTGCCGCGGCTCCGGCCGGTTCGCGCTTCTGCAACGCCTGCGGCTCCTCGCTCACGGTCCAGAGCGGGAGTTCGACCGGAACCGCCCCCCCCGCCGGGTCCCCGCCGCTCGACATCCGGCAGAAGGTCGAGGACGACCGTGGCTTCCTCAAGCGTCTGCAACTCCTCGTTCCCGGATTCCGGGGCTACCGCCAAGGAGAGGACCTTCGCGCCGCGGACAGCATCCTGCGCCGCGAGGCGGCCGACAAGGTGAAGGCGGCCCGGGGGACGATCGAGAACGCCCGGGCCGCGCTGTCGAACGCCGGGTTGTTCGCTTCGCTGAACGACCTCGCCCCGCTCATCGCCGACCTGCTCCGCATCGAGGGGACGATCCGCGCTGCGCAGCAGGGGTACACCGGCATCTCCCCCGCCGTCCGGATCCAGCCGCAGCAGCTCGACCGGTTGTACGAGTACGACTACGGATTCATCCTCGCGGCCGACCAGCTGAACCAGTCGGTCGCCGGTCTTCCTGCGCTCGTCGCCGCGGTGCCGCCCGACGGGGCCGCGGTCGGCGCGCTCCTCACCAACGCCCGGAGCCTGCTCGCCCGCCTCGACGCCGCCTTCAAGGCGCGCATCGAGGTCGTCGAGGGGGTCTTCGTTCAATAGGACGGTCCCGAGGTTCACGAGCCCATGGTCACCAACAACCCGGTCCCGGCGAAAGGCGGGAGCCTGATCGGCGCGACGACCGTCAACTGGGAGGACGCCTACAAGGGCCCGAACGTGATGTGGCGCGTTCCGCGCAACATCCGTTGGAACGACAACATCGTCGTCCGCGAGGACGAGATCGCCGTCTTCTACCGGGACGGCAAGGTCCTCTCGTACTTCGACCGGCCGGACCGGTACGCGCTGACGAGCCTGAACGCGCCGGTGATCGGCAAGCTGGTCAAGGACCTCTCCGGCGTCCAGCAGGAAGCCGAGGTGTACTACCTCCAGAAGCGCCTGTTCGACGGCAAGTTCGGCTCCACCGAACCGTACGTGTTCAAGGACCCGGACTTCGGCCTCGTGCAGCTGCGGGTCTTCGGCGAGTACCGCTGGAGGGTCGGCGCGCCGGACAACTTCATCAACCAGTTCGTCGGGACGTTCGGCGCGGCGACGACCGCCGACGTCGAGGGTCGGCTGCGGGACCAGATGGTCCTGCTCGTCTACAACAGCCTCGGCAAGATGAA
>JASHXN010000056.1 GCA_030043505.1 Thermoplasmata archaeon | reverse complement strand
ATCTCGGCGCCCGGCGCGCCGCAGGGCTTCCGCTGGAACGCCCGGTGCCCGGGGACGCGATCGTGCGCCTCGGCCGGGACGGGACGTACCGCGGGCACGACATCGCCCGGGTGGCCGAGGAGAACCTCACCGAGTGCTCCGAGCTGGTGCAGCGCGGGGGAGCTTCGGTCGCCGGGCCGCTCGTGGGAACCGCCGGGGAGGTCCCGGGCGGGGAGCCCGGGCGGCTGTTCGGGGAGCTTCTGGCGGACGAGGAGGTCGCCCCGGCGGGCTTCGGCGTTCCCGTCGCCCCGGAGCTGGCGAGCGCGGGGACGTGGAGGCCGATCCTGCTTCCGCTGCCCCCGATGGCGATCGAGGCGGACACGGACGGAGTCTGGTTCCGGTTCGCCTTGCCGAAAGGGGCCTACGCCACCGTCGTGCTCCGCGAGTTCCTGAAGGGGGCGACGGACGGGACGGCGGAGTCCGCGCGTCTAGACTAGCTTACTAATACCCGAGTCCGGAGTCCGAGGCGGGGCCAAGCTTCCGGGATGGCAGTCGAAGGGGTCCGCCCGTTCTATCCGCCGCTCGCCAGCTACGCCCCGAGCCGACCGAACCTGGACGGCGCTCCCCCGCGCGTCCCGACCGGGGTCCCCGACTTCGACTATCTGACCGGCGGGATCCCCGCCGGTTCGCTCGTTCTGCTCCTGGGAGAGGCGGGAGCGGGGCACCAGGAGTTCGCGCTCACCTCCGCGGTCCATCTGATGCTCCATTACGACGACCCGGACCTGCACCGGTTCTACCTCGGGAGTGCGCGGGGCCCGTTCGTCTACCCCGAAGGGATCTCCTACGTCAGCACCAGCCGTTCCCGCGAACAGGTCCTGGACGAGATGCGCAGCTCGTTCACGGGCACGTACCCGGACGTGCTCGTCCGTCACCTCGCCTTCTACGACCTCTCCCCGACGTACTTCCGCGACAGCGTGGTGCCGTCCAGCTGGGCGTCGCTGCCGGGGACGCTCCTCGGCGAAGGGAAGCCGGTCGGGGCGACGGCCGACGGGCCGCTCCGCGCCCTCGCGGACGCGCTCGACACCTCCGGACCGAACCGACTCGTGGTCGTCGACTCGCTCACCGACCTGCTCGTCCGCCAGGGGACCGAAGCGAACGACGTCCTGACGATGCTCAAGGGGCTCCGGCGCCGGGCGAAGGGGTGGGGCGGGGTCGTGTACCTCCTCCTCTCCGAAGGGGTCGCCGCGCCGGCCGTCGAGCACGCCGTCGCCGACTCGGTCGACGGGGTGCTGCAGTTCCGCTGGACGTCGAGCGCCAACTCGTCGCACCGGCAGCGCTCGATGCTGATCCCGAAGTTCATGCCGGTGCTGTCGCGCCTCCCGGCGGAGTACCACGGCCGGTTCGTCATCCGCGTCAACTCCGTGAACGGGCTCGTCACGACGCAGTACGAGCGGGTGTGAGATGCCGTCCGACGGGCACCGGGTTTCGACCGGCGTCGCCGGTTTGGACGAGATGCTCGGGGGCGGGTTCCCCGGCGGCCATGTGGTGCTCGTCACCGGCCTCCCCGGGACGGGCAAGACGTGCCTCGCGCTCCAGTTCCTGCTCGACGGCACGCGTCGCGGCGAGAAGGCGGTCTTCCTCTCGCTGGAAGAGGACGTCCCGCAGCTGGTCGATACGGCCCGGCAGTTCGGCTGGCCGGTCGATCCGGCCGTCGAGAAGGGGCTGCTCAAGATCGTCCGCCTCGACCCGAAGGAGACCCGGCAGAGCCTGCACCGGATCCAGGGGGAGCTCGCGCACGAGCTCGCGAACCTCGGGGCCCAGCGGATCGCCGTCGACTCCGTTTCGCTGCTCAACATGCTCTCCGACGACGAGCCCGGCCGTCGCGCGACACTGTTCGCCCTCGCCGCGGCGTGCCGGGCGAGCGGCGCGACGACGGTCCTTACCGCCGAGGCGGACCCGTTGCACCCCGAGGTGAGCCGGGACGGGCTGTCGGAGTACGTCGCCGACGGGGTCGTGGTGCTCGGCTACCGCACCGGCGGGGACGGCCACCGCGTCGGGCTCGCCCTCCGCGTGCTGAAGATGCGGCGGACGCCGCACGTTCGCACCGTCCAGCCGTACGCCATCGGGCCGACCGGACTGTCGGTCGATGCGAAGGCGGTCGACCTCGGCGGCTGACGCCGCCCCGCGACCCGTTTTGGGGACCGGGGCGCTAGCGCCGCGCCCGTGTCGCACGCGCGTTGGGCTCCGGCCGACCCGTCCTCCCCCGTCCTGGGCGCCCCGCCGGTCGAGCCGACCCGCCCGCCCGCGTGGATCCTTTACGTCGATCTCGACGCTTACTACGTCGCCGCCGAACAGCGCGATCGTCCGGAGTTGGTCGGCCGGCCCGTGATCGTGGGTCCTCCGCCGTCCGAGGGTCCGAGCCGGGGCGTCGTCCTCAGCGCGAGCTACGAGGCGCGCGCGTTCGGCGTGAAGAGCGCGATGCCGGTCGCGCAGGCGGCTCGCCTGTGCCCCGAGGCGGTCTGGGTACCCCCGCACTTCGAAAAGTACGAGAGGCTCGCCCACGAGGTCCGCGAACGACTTCGGCCGCACGCCCTGCGGTTGATCCCGTTCAGCATCGACGAGTGTTTGCTCGTGGTCGACACGCCGGACGGCGCGGCGGCGCGAGAGCTGGCGGTGCGGCTGCAGCGGGAGCTCCGGGAGGGGCTGCGGTTGAGCGCCTCGATCGGGGTCGCCACGAGCCGGACCGTCGGCAAGATCGCCAGCGACCGCGCGAAGCCCGGGGGGGTCCTCCTCGTTCCACCCGAGGAGGTCGTCGGCTTCCTCGCCCCGCTGCCGGTGCGCGCGATCCCCGGCGTCGGACCTCGGACCGAGGAGGTGCTCGCGAAGCTCGGGATTCGGACGATCGGGGAGCTCGCGGCCCAGCGCGCCGCGGAGTTGGTCCGGGCGCTCGGCGGCTTTGGTCGGGAGCTGATCGATGTGGCGCGAGGCAACTTCCACGAGAGTCTGGAGGAGCGCGGCGGGCCGAGAAGCCGGTCGGCGGAGCGCACGCTGCCGGAAGACGCTCAGCAGTTGGACCCGATCGTCGAGGTCGTGCGGCATCTCGCCGGGGAGCTGGCGCATGAGCTCGAGTCCGAGGGGCTGCGGTACGGCGCGGTCGTGGTTGCCCTGCGCTGGGGAGATTTCGAGCGCTCCCAACGCGGTCGCAGCTTGCCGGCCGCCCGCGAAGGGTCGGAGACGCTGGTCGAGGCGGCCGAACGCCTAGCGCGGTCGCTGTGGGCCGACGACCGGCTTCGACGGGGCCGGGGAGTGCGCACGGTGTCGGTCCGGGTCGAGCGGCTGAGCGAACGGAGCCAGCGGCAGGTGTCGCTCGACGAGTTCAAGCCCCCCGGTGCCCGGGGGGCCGGCTGAGAGGTTCCGATGGCGGATCGTGGGCTTGAGCGGTTCGCGGCGACGCGCGCCCGGCTGCTCGCCCCGGTGCCGTCGCTCGGGGTGCCGGCGCCCGCCTACGCCGGACGTTCGCTTCCGAACGTGGCGACCTCCGCGGTCCGGGCGCTCGGAGCCGAACCGTCGACGACGGCGCTACCCGGGCTCGAGGCCGCCGTCGACCCGTTCGCCGGCCGTCGCGCCGAGGGTCCGGTCGTCCTGTTCACCGTGGACGGCCTCGGCTTTGACCGTCTCGCCGCCGCCGCGACCGGGCCGGACGGCCGGTGGGCCCGCCGATGGCTCGGACGTTCGGAGCCGATCACGACGGTCTTCCCGACGACGACGACCGTCGCCCTCGCGAGCCTCTCGACCGCGTCGTCGCCGTCCCGGCACGGACTCGTCGGCTACCGCCAGTTCCTCCCGCAGTTCGGGTCGGTCGTCGACATGCTCCGACAGTCGCCGCTCGGCGTCGCCGGGGACGAGGCGCTCGTCGGGCCGACGTGGAGCCCGTCGGTCGTCCTCGGCGCCGCCCCGGTCTACGCCGGCCGCGTTCCCGGGACCGTCGCCCTCTCCCGCGACCGGTTCGAGGGGAGCGGGTTCACCCGTCTGCTGTACGACGGCGCCGAATACGTCCCGTACGCGGGGTACGCCGACTTCGCCGCCGGGTTCGTACATCTCCTGCGCCGGAGTCCTCCTCCTCCGCTCGTCTTCGCGTACTGGGACGAGCTGGACACGGTCGAGCATCTCCAGGGGCCGAGCGCCCCGGCGGTCGACCTCGAACTGGAACGGCTGGGCGAGCTGCTCGCGTTCGTCGCGCGCTCCGTCGGTCCGGCGCTCGCCGCCCGAACGACGGTCCTCGTGAGCGCGGACCACGGCCTGGTGCCGCTCGACCCGGATCGACAGACCGCCGTGGACCAGGTACCGGAAGTGATGCGGCATCTGGCCCGCCCTCCGACCGGGGACCGGCGCGTCGGCCTGTTCCGGGCCCGGACCGGGGAGGTCGACGCCCTCGCCGAAGAGCTCCGTCGCCGGCTCCTGCCGGGGACCCGGATCCTTCCCGCGGAGGAGGCGATCCGAGGCGGGCTGTTCGGACCGCCTCCGTACCATCCCGAGCTGACCGAGCGGGTCGGCGACCTGGTCGTCCTCGTGCCGAGCCCGGGCGGGATCACGTACACCGTGCCCGGAAAGTACGTCCGCCGTCGCGTCCTGCACGGGGGGCACGGCGGGCTTGAGCCGGCCGAGCTCCTCGTACCGCTCGTCGCAGGGACGCTCGCGGAACTCGGCGCTCCGATCGAACCGTAGAGGGCGGCCGCGCAACGCCTAAGGGCGCTGCGGGGTCGTACGGCCCGTGGCAGAGCTGCGCGAGCCGATCGTCTCGCTGCTGGGGCACGTCGACCACGGGAAGACGACGTTGCTCGACCGCATCGCCGGCAGCGTGCGCGCCGCGCGCGAGGCGGGCGGGATCACCCAGCACATCGGCGCCCTCGAGGTCCCCGGGGAGACGGTCCGGCGCCTCGCCGCGGGCGTCCTGAACGACGCCCAGCTCGTCGTGCCGGGGCTGCTGTTCGTCGACACGCCGGGTCACCGTTCGTTCGAGACAATGCGCCGCCGCGGCGGCGCCCTCGCCGACCTCGCGGTGCTCGTCATCGACGCCCGCGAAGGCGTGATGCCGCAGACCCGCGAGTCGATCCAAATCCTGCGGCGGGAGAAGACGCCGTTCGCGGTCGCGCTCACAAAGATCGACCTGCTGGCCGGGTGGCGGAAGGTCAGCGGGCCCGTCCCGCTGCTCGAGCAGATCGCCCGGAGCGGCGGCGACTTCGGCAAGCTGGTCGACGGGCGACTGTACGCGGTCGCCGAGGAGCTCGGGACGCTCGGCTTCAGCGCGGAACGGTTCGACCGGGTGCGCGACTTCACCCACAACGTCGGGATCGTCCCCGTGTCGGCGAAGACCGGCGTCGGCGTTCCCGAGCTGATCGCGCTGCTCGTGGGCCTCGCGCAGCGGTTCCTCTCCCACGAGCTGGAACTGGTCCGCGAGGGCGGCGAGGCGACGATCCTCGAGCGGAGCGACCAGAAGGGGGTCGGGCCCGTCGGCAACGTAATCGTGTACCGGGGGCGGCTGAAGGTCGGCGACGAGGTCGTCGTCACCGGCCGCACCGAGCCGTTCGCCAGCCGCGTCCGGGGCCTCTACCGCCCGGCGCCGGTGAAGCCGGGGCATGCCGCGAAGGCGCACAAGCTGCAGGCGCTGGAGGAGGTCGCCGCCGCCGCGGGGGTCTACCTGTCCGCCCCGGGGATCGAGGAGGCGATGCCGGGGGGCCTGCTCAAGGTCGTCCGGAGTCCGGAGGAGACGGAGACCGTCCGCGGGGAGCTGGCGGCGGCGTCGCATCCGGTCACCGAGCTGGCGGAGAGCGGCGTGGCGATCTTCGCCGACACCCTGGGAGGGCTGGAGGCGCTCGCCTTCGAGTGCCGCGAGCGGAAG
>JASHXN010000005.1 GCA_030043505.1 Thermoplasmata archaeon | reverse complement strand
GGACCGAAGGCCGTGATCGTCCTCGGGGCCTGCGCGGTCTCCGGGGGCGCGTTCCGGGGGAACCCCGGCCTGCGCGCCGGGTGCGAGGAGATCGTGCCGGTCGACCGCTACGTGCCGGGATGTCCCCCGACGCCGGTGCAGGTCCTCGACGCGATCCTGAGCGTGGCCGGACGCCCCGGGCGGGAGGACTGAGCGATGATCGGAGTGTGGGGCGCCGTGCTGACCGCGGCGGTCGCCGGATTCTTCGCGGCGGGCGCCGTGGCGGCCGTTCGGCCGAAGGCCGGTTACGCGACGTGCGCCGTCGCGGCGACCCTCCTGCTCGCGGCGGCCGTCGAGGCGCTGCGGGGGGGCGGGGTCCAAGGAGTCGCGTGGTCGGGCCCGCTGGGGGATCCGGAGTCGCTCGTTCTCAACGGGCTTTCCGGCTTCTTCGCGTTCGCCGCCGCGATCGTGTGGATCGCCACGTCGGTCTACTCGATCAGCTACGACGAGCGCACCTCCCCGCTGCTGGCGATCTCGTTCGCGGTGACGCTCGGCTCGATCGCGCTCCTCGTCGCGTCGTCGAGCCTGCTGCTGTTCCTGATCGGGTGGGAGACGATGACGATCGCCTCCTACACGATGATCCTGCAGGCGCTCGGCCGTCGGGGCCGCGTCTTCTCGGCGGCGTTCGTCTTCCTCGTCTTCGGCGAGGCGAGCACGCTGTTCGTGATCCTCGCGGTCGCCGGATTGCGCGTCGGCACCGGCACGTTCGCCGAGGTGCCGTACCTGGGCACCGGGGAACTGTCGGCGCTCGTCTTCTCCGCCGCGCTGCTCGGCTTCGCTCTCAAGATGGGCGTCGCGCCGTTCCACATGAGCGAGTGGCTGCCGATCGCCCACTCCTCGGCGCCGTCGAACGCCTCCGCGGTGCTGAGCTCCACCCTGACGCTGGCCGGGGCGTACGGCCTCTTCCGCGTGCTCAGCCTGCTCGGCCCCCCGCCGCTGTGGTGGGGGGCGGTCACGCTCGCCATCGGCGCGATCTCCGTGCTCCTCGGCGCGCTGTTCGCGGCGGTCAGCGAGCACACGAAGGGGCTGCCGGCCTACAGCACGATCGAGAACAACGGCCTCATCCTCGTCGCGCTCGGGGTCGCGCTCCTCTCCCGGGCGGAGGGGCTGACCGCCCTCTTCGTCTTCGCTCTCTTCGCGGCGTTCTACCAGGCGCTCGCCCACGCCGTCGCGAAGACCGTCCTCTTCCTCTCCGCGGGCTGGACGGAGCACGGCACCGGCACGTTCGACCTGAGCGCCGTCCGCGGGCGGCTGAAGGGAGCCGACCGGGCGGCGTTCGCCGGCACGGTCGCGGCGACGTTGAGCCTCGCCGCGGCGCCCCCGCTCGCGGGGTTCGTCAGCGAGTGGATGGTCCTCGAGTCGCTGTTCCAGTCGTACCAGTTCGTGCCGGCCTGGGTCCAGTTCCTCGGCCTGGTCTCGGGGGCGGCGGTCGCGCTCGGCGCCGGGCTCATCGTCATCGCGATGGTCAAGTTCCTCGGCTTCTCGCTGCTCTGGAACCCGTCGGCGGGCCCGGGGGGAAAGCGCGCGCGCGGGCTCGCGATCCCGCTGGCGGCCGTCGGCGCGGTCGTGCTGGGACTCGGGATCGGGGCCCCGTGGGTGCTGCGTTTCCTGACCCCGACCGTCTCCGCCTTCGCCGGGTTCGCGGCGTCGGCCCCGGTCGGGCAGTTGCTGTCCGTCCCGAGCGGCTGGTCGATCCTCTCCGGGGCCCCGTTCGGCATCCTCTCGCCCCCGATGGTCCCGATCGTGGTCAGCTTCGGAGCCCTGGTCGCCGTCGGCTACTACCTGCTGGGTCGCCGGCGAGGCGTCGCGCCCCGCCGGACGGCCGTGTGGATGGCGGGGAGCCCGCCGGGGCTCGACGGCGAGGTGTACACCTCGTTCGGCTACAGCACCGGCCTGCGGCTGATGATGGCGACGATCCTCGGCACCCGCGAGCTCCGCTCGAGCACGGGAACGGTCAGCGAGGCGGAGCTCGCGACGCCGGTGCCGTACAGCGTCGAGCTGGAGGTGCTCGACGTCTTCAAGCTGTTCTACGACGACCTCGTGCGCGCCGGGGCGGCGTTCGCCTACTTCCTCAAGACGCAGGTGATGCCGGGGCACCTGGGCCGGTATCTAGCGTACATCCTGATCGTCGTCGTCGCCGTCGTGATCTACGTCGCGGCGGCGTTCGGGTAAGCGGCGCGGCGGCGGAAGCCGTGGCTCACGCGCGGAGGGCGCGGACCAGGTCCTCGCGCAGCGGCACGAGCGCCGGCATCGAGCCCGCATCGATCCGCTCGGGCTCGATCCACGCCGAGTCGATCGCTTCGCGCGTCGCCACCGGCGCGCCGTCCCGGACCAGGCGCCCGAGGTAGGCGACGGTGACCCAGCGGATCGGCGCCCCTCCGCCGTCGGCGTCGAACCGTTCGTAGACCCCGAGGAGCCGGTCGATGTGCACGTCCAGCCCGACCTCCTCGTACGCCTCGCGGCTCGCGGCCCGCGCGAGCGGTTCACCCGGTCGGGGGTACCCCTGCGGCAGCACCCACGAGTGCCGATGCGGCTCGTCCTCCTCGCGGATGACCAGCACGCGGCGTCCGGCCCGTATCGCGACGGCCGCCACCACGCGGACGCTCGGATCCGGGGCATCGACCGGGGCGACCCCGGCCCGGGGCCGCGCTCGGGGGGTCTCTCCGGCTGGGTCCCGCGGCGGCCGGGCCGCCGTCGGTGTTCGCCGCGGAGGAGCGTCCCCGTCCCGGTTCATGCGCGGTGCTCCGTCATCGGGGCGACGCCGCCGGGATAGAAGTCGGCTCCGACCGACCCCAGACCTTCCGGTACAGGTCCTCGGCGAAGCTGGTCGGGAGCGGCTCGCCCGGCAGGAGTCGGAAGCTCCGGCTCCCGTCCGCGGCGCGGTCCGCGCGCAGGCAGAGCACCGTCTCCGGCGCCTCCCGGCGCCACGTGTCGGCGAACTCGAAGAGGAAGGTCACGTAGCAGACGGTCACGCCGCGTTCGAGCAGGGCGCGTACGACGCCGTCGGCGATCGCCGAGCCTTCCCGCTCGTTCGTCGAACTGAGGGTCTCGTTGCAGAGCAGGAGCCCTCCCCGCCCTACGGTCCGGGCGATCGCCCGCAGGCGCGCCAGCTCTTCCTCGAGCTTCCCCCGGGTCATTCCCGCGTCCTCCTCCCGACGGAAGTGGGTGAAGACGCCGGAGGCGAACCCCGTGGTACACCGCTCGGAACCCACGAACAGACCGGCTTGGGCGAGCAGCTGGGCGAGCCCGATCGCGCGCAGGAGCGTCGACTTTCCTCCCCGGTTCGCCCCGGTCAGGAGAACGAGCGCGCGGCCGGCCGCGGGGAGATCGTTGGCGACGACGGGGCGGCCGGTGTGCAGGGCGAGCCCCAGGTCGTAGAGACCCTTCGCATCCCCCGGGGCTCCGGCGCGCGGGCTGACGGTCGGCAGGCACGTCGGATTGCCGGAGGCGGCGAGCCGGTCCGCCAGGTTTAGCGCGCCGACGTAGAAGCCGAGCTCGTCGCGCAACGCCCGGAGGAACTGCAGCAGGTGGTCGGCGGACCGGCCGAGCGCCGCCGCCGCGGGCGCGACGCCCCGGTCCTTCAGGTCGGACAAGAATCGGTGGCCGGCCTCGTCCCGCTCGCTGACGAGGACCGTGTGCCGGCTCCGCCGGGCCGGGAGCACGCGCTGCCACCATCGGCCGCGCGCCGCGTTCGGCGTCCGCAGCGTGAGGTCCGCGGCGGTCGCCGCCGGGCCGACGCCGGCGCTGAGGAGCATCGTCTCGCGCTCGCGCAGGCGCTCGAGGTGGCGGGTCGCCTCGCGGAAGAACGCCTCGTCCAGTTCGGAGGTGATCTCGGCGAACAGGCGCCCGAACGCCTCCGAGCGGAACTCCCGCCCGGGGCTCCGCGCGAGTTCGACCAGACGTTGGAGCGCCTCGAGGAAGATGCCGAGGACCTGGCTCGACCGGGTCAGCACCGACGCCGGCGAGCGCTCCGACCACCCCCAGATCCGCCGCTCCTCGTCGAGCGCTCCGGCGGCGATCGCGTACAGCTGGCGTACGGTCCCGGGAGCCCGACGGCAGTCCTCGAGCGCCCGCTGCCGGAAGACGACGGTCGCGCTGTCGCGCAAGCTCTCCAGGATCGTCGCTTCGCAGACCCGACGGATCTCGGGGTCGCCCGCCGCCATCGCCTCGAAGACCACGGGAAGGTCGAGGTCCTGGACGAGCTCCTTCGCGAGGGGCGAGAGCGGCGCCGGTCCGGGGGGATCGCGGTCGGGGTAGAGGAGCCACACCTTCATCGTGGGACCTCCGCCGTCAGCTGCGCGTACGTGAGGCCGTACTTCGCCGCGATCGCGGTCGCGAACGCACGGCCGTCCGCCGGAGCCCGGAGCAGCCGGAACGTCCGGAGCGTGGGATCCGCCGGCGCGACCGTGCTCACCAGGCTCACGACGCCCGGATCGATCGCTGCGAGCTCGTCGACGAACGTGACGTAGACCGCGAGCGCGCCGAGCTTCAGGATCTCCCCCAGGACCTTCCGGCCGAGGAACGCCGCGTCCCGCAGCGAGGTGCTGGAGAAGCTCTCGTTCATCACCACGAGACTGCGCGCGGTGGCGGCGTCGAGGATCGCCCGGGCGCGCCCCAGCTCCTCCTCGAGCTTGCCTTTCAGGTCGTCCGGCCGTTCGGCCCGGTCGAAGAGCGTGAACGTGCGGTCGACGAGCGGGATCCGCGCCTCCCGGCCCGGGACCGGTACCCCGAGGCGGGCGAGAAAGAACAGCTGGCCGACCGTGCGCGCGAACGTCGTCTTCCCGCCCTGGTTCGGTCCGGTCACGACGAAGACGCGCTCCGCTCCCGAAAGGCGTACCTCGTTCGGGACGACGGACGTTCGCCGGGGAACGAGCGCGAGAGCGAGGGCGAGGTCGAAAGCGTCCGGGACGGAGACCGCCCGCGGCTCGACCCCGATCTCCGGATAGCAGAAGGCGAGGCCGCTCGCCCGCAGCGGGGCGATCAGGTCGAGATAGCCGAGGAGCGCCTGCACCTCCCGTTCGAAGCGGAGAACGACCGGGTCGAGGAACGCCCGGACGTCGCCGGCGACCGCCGCGAGCCGGGCGAACGGCTCCGGGAAGAGCTGCACGACGTGCTCGAAGATCGCCTCCTCGATGTGATTGAACTCCTCGACCTCCCGCGGGCGGAACCGGAACTCCTTCGAGCCCGCCTGGCGGAACCGTTCGAACGTGCGTTCCACCTGGACCGAGTAGTCGACCTCGCCCGCGTACGGTTGCACGGTGATGCGCGGCCCGTCGAGCTGGAGGTCGTACGTCACCGCGTGGAGCGACGCCCGGACCGCCCGGGCCTCCCGGATCCGTCCGACGAACTCCGGGGCACCGAGCACGGCGATCAGCCGCTCGGTCAGCCCCCGGAGTCCGGCGGATCGGACCGACGCCGCGAGCAGGTCCGACCGAAGCCGTTCGACCCCGTCGGCGTAGGCGAGGAGCCCCGCCAGCTCGCCGACGAGCCGCTGGTAGCGGTACGGCCGCTTCTCGGCGACCGCGAGCTCGGCGTGGACGGACCGCATCGCCTCCGCGAAAGTATCGACGGCGCTTCGGACGCCCGGGATCTCGAGCTCACGCACCACCTCCTGGCGGTACCGGATCGCCGCGACCGTCGAGAGCGGCTCGGAGAGGATCGGCCGGGGGTCGTACCGCTCCCGTCCGGCGGCGGCGCCGTTCAGGACGGCGTCGAGGTTCAGGTCCGAGAACGTGCTCTCCGCCTCGGCCCGCGACCCCGGGGGAGTCCCCGCGGGGGCGAGGATGCTGTCGAACGGGCCGGTCGCCATCGCTCAGCCGACCCGGGCATTCCGGGTCGAGCGCGAAGCTTCGGCTCCGCCGGCCGCCTCCCGGCCCTGCCGGGCCCGGATCTCGGCGGCGTAGAACCGTTCGGCCACGGCGAGGTCCGCCGGACGCAGGGGGAGAGGGTCGCTCGACAGGTCGTTCAGCGATCCGACGAGGGCGGACGCCGCCGCAAGACGCACGGCCCGGCTCCGCAGCCGGGGCGAGAACGCGGGGGGCTCGCCGCCAGCGAGCGCACGCTCGGAGACGTCGCGCAGCCGCTCGTACAGCCGGGCGTCGAGCCGGACCGGGCGGGCGGCGAACCGGTCGCGGACGAGCGGATCGCCGGTGGCGACCGCATGCACGAGGGTCAGGTGGTCGCGGACGGCGGCGGCGAGCCCGAA
>JASHXN010000055.1 GCA_030043505.1 Thermoplasmata archaeon | reverse complement strand
TCGTCCCCGGCTTGGGCGAACGGCTGGGGAGCGTCGCCTTCCGCCGGGTCAGCGCCGATTCGACGACCGAGGCCAGCGGGAGCCGGACGAGGACGTGGGCCGCCACGCGGTAATGCCGCGCGAGCGCGCGAGCGGCGCGGAGCTCGCGGGTGTGGCGTTGGCCATACGCGAAGCTGAGCGCGTGGACGGGGCCGCCGCGCCGGCGGGCCAGGGCGAGGCACGTCGCCGAATCCATCCCTCCCGATAGCAGTACGACCGAACCGCGGTCGCGGGCGGGGCTCACCGGCCGACCCCGGCCGCCCAGAGGATCCCGGCCGCGAACGCGACGGCGCTGAGCATCCCCAGGAAGTTCGTGCTCCCCTTCGTCAGATACCCGCGGTTCTCCAGCGTCTCGCCGAGCAACGAGTCGACCTGGCAGGCGACGAACCCGGCGACGCTCACGGCGGCCAGGAACAGCCACAGCGCTCCGGACGGCGTCCGGAAAAGACCGAACAGGCCGACGCCGACGAGCGCGATCCCCGCCGAACCGGCGGTGGCGAACAGCTCGCCGGCAGAGGAGACCCCGCCGTTCGTTCCGGGCGTCACGGGACGGAACGTGAGAATGCTCCGCGCCGAGCCCATCAGGACGCCGAACTCGCTCGCGAGCGTGTCGGCCGCCGCGAAGGCGAGCGCCGCGGCGAACAGAACGGCCGCCGTCCGGACCTCGAGGAGCCCGAACCCCGCGGCGAGGGCGATGCCGGTCGGCACCAGAATGTGCGCCAGGACGTTCGAGACCCCCCGCTCGCCGTGCCGTCCCTCCTGGACGTGCCGGCGCTCCTTCTCCTCGAACCGGTAGCGGGTGGCGAGCGAGCTCGTCACGACGAACACCACCAGCAGGAGCAGGAAGCCGTAGCCGGCGGTGACGACGATCGCCGACCCGAACACCGCCGCGACCGCGGCCGCCGGGGGGGTCAGCGCCCGACCGACCGCGGCCGCCGCCGCCAGCGCGACGGTCGCCGCGATGCCGATGAACGACGAGAACGGGCCCAACACGCCGGACCTCCCGTGCCGAGAAGGGGGGTCGGATAAGCCTTCGCTCGGGGCGGGAGCGTGGCCCGTCAGCCGCGGCCGAGGACGCGGGCGACCGCCCCGAAGAACGAGTCCGAACGGAGGTCGGGCACGACTCCGGCCCCGGCGAGTTCTCGCTCGACCTCCTCCTCGTGGCCCGGCGTGCGGACGAGGGAGGTGAGGAGTCCGAGCCGTCGTCCGGCCTCCATGTCGACCAAACGATCCCCGACGATCGCCGACGCGGCCAGGTCGAGCCCGAGCTCGTCCCGGGCCCGCTCGAACAACTCGGTCCCCGGCTTGCGGCAGGCGCACCGGCGTTCGGGCGCGTGCGGACAGTAGTAGAACGCGTCGACCCGGGCACCGGAACGTCCCAGCAGCTCGTTCAACCGGGCGTGGATCCGTTCGACGTCCTGCGGGGTGTAGAAGCCCCGCTCGACCCCGGACTGGTTCGTCACGCACACCACGAGCTCGCCGTGAGCCCGGGCGAGGCGCAGGGCCTCGCCGACCCCGCGGAACAGCTCGAGCCGGTGCGCATCCTTCAGGTAATGCAGGTCCGGGTTCAGCGTACCGTCGCGGTCGACGAACAGCGCCCGCCGCACCGGGCGATGCGCCGGAACGCCGCCGGAGCCCGCCACGCAACTTCCGACCGGCGTCGCGGCTTAACGATTTGGTCGACCTCCCGGTAGAACGACATGGCGAGCGACCCCGGACTCCCCCACCGTTGGTCCTCCCTGGACCGGGCGTTCGCGCGGGCGCTCGAGAACGTCCCGGCCGAGTCCGAGCCGCTCACGCTCCTGTTCTCGGGCGGCGTCGACTCGGGCCTCCTCGCGTGGGAGTTCCGCCAGCGGACGGAGAGCCGGCTGCTCACGGTCGGAGTCCCGGGGAGCTCCGACCTCGCCCGGGCGGCGCCGGCGGCCGAGCTCGTGGGGCTTCCCTGGCGAGGCGCCTCCCTCGAGGACGCCGGTCTGCGGGCCGTAGCGTCCCGGCTGGCCGCCGAACTCGCCGCGGTCCCCCCGGGCCGCCGGTCGATCTTCCTGGCGTTCGGTGCGGCGTTGGCGGCCACGTCCGATCGACAGGTCGTGCTCGGGCAAGGGCCCGATGAACTGTTCCTCGGGTACGCTCACTTCCGAGGTCTTGAACCGGACGCCGCCGAAGCCCGGGTCCGGGAAGATCTCGCGCGGGCGCTCGGGGAGGACTGGACGCGCACCCGTGCGATCGCCGAACGGCTCGGAAAGGAGGTCCTCGCCCCGTTCCTGGATCCCGGCTTTGTCACGGAGGCTTTGGCGATCCCGATCCGGGAGCGGATGCCGGACGCCACGAGTTCGAAGCCGGCGTTCCGGGCGTGGGCGCGACACCGCGGGCTCCCGGCGCTCCTAGCGGACGCCCCGAAGAAGGCGCTGCAGTATGGCTCGGGGATCGAGCGGTGGACCCGACGAAGTGCGAGGGTCCTGGGAACGGCCGAAGAGCGGGGGAGCGGCGACGACGGCCGACCGTCGTTTACGCCTCCCCCTTAGGCAGGTGCAACGGGCGCTCGAACCACGCGACGTCCCAGAAGCGCCCGAACTTTCGACCGACTCGCGTGAACACCCCGACCTGGGTGAAGCCGAACCGATGGTGCAGCGCCACCGACGCGGGGTTCGGAAGGGCGACGCCGGCTACGAGCCGCTCGAGATCCTCGGCGGCGAGGCGATCGAACAGCTCGCGGTACAGCTGGGAGCCGACGCCACGTCCCGTCTCCCCCGCTCGGCAGTAGACGGAGACCTCGGCGGTCGTGGCGTAGGCGGGCCGGGGCCGGAACTCGCTCGAACTGCTCCACCCCGCCACCGAGCCGTCCCGCGTGGCGACGAGCAGGCGATGCGGGCCGCCGCCCGAGTGCTCCTGCAGCCACGCCTCGCGGTCGGCGACCGTGACGGGCGCGAGGTCGAACGTCGCCCCGCTGGTCGTCACGTAGTGGTTGTAGATCGCCACGACCTCGTCCAGGTCCTCGCGCCGCGCCGGGCGGACCTCGAGCGGCGCCATCGCCCCGGCGAGCCGGCCGGCGGAAGATAGGTTGCGCGGTCGCGGCAATGGCCAACCGCACGATACCAGCCGGTCCAACTGCGCGCGCGCCCAGCGGACCATCTACGGCGGCGGGTCCGTGTCCAGCCGCCGGCCGGAAGGCCGCCCGGGCTCGGAGTGCCGCGCGAGGGCACGGCGCGGGGCCGGGCAGCGATAAATACGCGGCCCGAGGTCTCTTGTCGTGACGGACGACAGTTCGTCGCTGTTCTGCCCGCTCGAGTTCCGCTACGGACGGGACGAGGTGCGGGCGCTGTTCTCTCGCGGCGCTCGCCTCCGGAGGGCGCTGCGCGTCGAAGCCGCCCTCGCGCTCGCCGAGGCCGAGGTCGGTCTGATCCCGCGCGACGCCGCCGAGGCGATCGACCGGGCGGCCACCCCGGAGCACGTCGCGCTCGCCCGGGTCGATGCGATCGAGAAGGAGACCCGGCACGATGTGATGGCGCTCACCCGGGCGCTCGCGGAAGCGGCCGGTCCGGCGGGCCGGTGGGTCCACTTCGGGGCGACGAGCGCCGACATCACCGACACCGCGCTGGCGCTGGAGTTCAAGGAGTGCGTGGCGCTGCTCGACAGCGACCTCGTGCGCCTCGGCCAGGTCCTCGCGGAGCTGGCCCGCCGACACCGGGCGACGACCGCCGTCGGGCGCACGCACGGCCAGCACGGCGTCCCGCTCTCGTTCGGCTACAAGATGGCCGTCGGGGCGGCGGAGGTCGTGCGCCACCGCCAGCGGCTGCGCGAGCTGCGGCCGCGGCTGCTGGTCGGCAAGCTCTCGGGCGCCGTCGGCACCGGCGCGAGCTTCGGCGACAAGGCGGCGGACGTCGAGCAGGCGGCGCTGCGCCGGCTCGAACTGGAGGCGGACGAAGCGCCGACGCAGATCGTCGGACGCGACCGGCTCGCCGAACTGACGAACCTTCTCGCGCTCATCGCCGGCACCGCCGAGCGGCTGGCGACCGAGGTGCGCAACCTGCAGCGGACGGAGATCGCGGAGGTCGCCGAGCCGTTCGACGAGGCGCGGCAGGTGGGGAGCTCGACGATGGCGCAGAAGCGCAATCCGATGCAGAGCGAGAACGTGACGAGCCTCGCCCGCCTCGTTCGCGCCTTCGCCCTTCCGCCGCTGGAGAACATGGTCCAGTGGCACGAGCGCGATCTCTCCAACTCGGCGAACGAGCGGGTCGTCTTCCCGCACGCGATCCTGCTGGTCGACGACATCCTCGGCAAGCTCTCCGACGTCTTCGCGGGCCTGGAGGTCGATACGGCGCGGATGGCCCGCGCCGTCGCCGACGGCGGAGGGGCCGCCATGACCGAGCAGCTGATGCTCGCCCTCACGGCGAAAGGGCTCGCGCGGCACGAGGCGCACGAGCTCCTCCGCAACCTGAGCCGGGGCGGCTCGGCCGCGGGGTCGCTCGCGGCGCGGGCGAAGGCGGACCCGCGCGTGCGGGAGCTGCTCTCCGAGCCGGAGCTGGACGCGCTGCTCGACCCGGCAGCGTACGTTCAGGCGGCGGCGGCCAAGACCGACCGCGTGCTCGCCCGGGTCGACCGCGACCTCGCCCAATGACGGGCCGCCGGAGCCCGTGGTCGGCGACGGTGACGATCCGTACCGGGCGGCCGGAGCTCGCGCGGTGGATCGAGGAGGCGCTCGCGCCCGAGGCGGCGCGCGAGGTCCCGCGCGCCCGCACGACGATGCGGCGGAGCCGGTCGACCGTGACGCTCTCGGTGCGGGCTTCGGACGCGGGGGCGATGCGCGCCGCGCTCAACACGTTCCTCGGATGGGTCGCGCTCTCCGTCGCGACCGTCACCGCCGCGGCCGACGCTCCCCGAGCCCCGCCGGCGTCCGGCGGTTCCGAAGCACTTATCTCCCGCTCTCGGTGAGCGGCCCGTGGCCCTTCCGGCGAAGCTCCAGAACGACCTGAAGCAGTTCCAGCGGCTGCAGCAGGAGCTCGGCGCGGTGCAGCAGCAGCGGATGCAGCTCGACCTGCGCCTGCGCGAGATCACCCACACGCTCGAGGAGTTGAAGACGGTCCCCGACGAGGCGACCGTCTACCGCCCGATCGGCAGCCTGCTCGTGAAGGCGAAGTCGCGCGACGAGGTGTCGGGGCTCCTCACCGAAGAGAAGGAGACGCTCGAGGTCCGCCAGAAGGCGGTCGAGCGCCAGGAGAACCACCTGAAGGAGCGGTACACCTCGATGCAGCAGGACCTCTCGCAACAGCTCCAGGCAGCCGGCGTCCAGCCCGAACCGGCCGACGAGCCGGAAAGCTAGGGACCCGCGGTCAGATCGACCGCTGGGTCAGCTTCGCCGCCACTTCGCGCAGGAGCGGCTTGCCCCGCGCCGGGATCGCCCGGCTCCGCTCGAGCCGCCGGAGGGCGCGCTCTGTGAGCCGGGAGATCGTGCGCTCCGAATACGCCAGGCTCCCCGAGCGTTCGACGCTGTCGCGGGCCCGCGCCACGTCGCGCGCGGTCGCCTTCGGCTGGCCCAGAACCTTGGCGATCGCACGGCGGTCGGCGGCCGTGCCGTCGCGCCATGCCCGCACGACCAGCAACGTCCGCTTGCCCTCCACGAAGTCGTTGGCGCTCTTGCCGATCGCACCGCTTCCGAATCCGGCCCCGAGGACGTCATCCCGAAGCTGAAAGGCGACCCCCAGATCCGTGCCGACGGCTTCCAGCTCCCGCAGCAACGGCGGGCTCCCCCCTCCGAGCACCGCCCCGATGCGCAGCGGAGCGACGACCGTGTAGATCGCCGACTTGAGCCGGTGCACTTCGAGGACATCGGCCTCGGAGACGCGCGCCGGGGGCAACGTGCCGTTCCGCAGGTCGAGGAGCTGCCCGTACGCGGTCAGCCGGGTCATGCGGACCAGCTCGGCGAGCGCGCCCCGCGTCGCCGCCGGCGGGGCGCGAACGGAGAGGAGGGCGTCGACCGTGTACGGCTCCTCCAGGTCGCCGAGCGTGATCGCCACGCCCTCCCCGAAGTCGGTCCCCGGACCGAGGAGACGCTGCCGCCGGTGGAGCGCTTCGACCTCCCGGTGGACGGCCGGGCCCCCGCGGCGCGTCTCCGCGTGGTCGATGATGTCGTCGTGGATCAACATCCAGCTCTGGAAGTGCTCCAGCGCCGCGGCCGCGGGGACGACCGGGGCGGGGGAACGTCCGGTCGCCAGGTGGTAGCCTCCGAGCACGAGCAGCGCCCGGAACCGCTTCCCTCCGCGCAGGGTGAACTCCCGGTTCAGCGCGGCGTAGGGGCGGACGGAACCGGGGACTTCGGGCCGGCCCCGGTCGTACGAAGCACCGAGCGCGCGCTCGACGCGGGGGAGAAATCGGGTGAGGCCGGCGAGGTCCACGGCGATTGCGTTTGGACTCCCAGCGTATTTAACGCGGCGGATTCTCGGATTTTCGATGGCGTCCGCGCCGTTCGTCCAGCTCGCCTCCGGGCTGGTCGAAGCGATGGGCCAGCGGCTCGACGCGGTCAAGCCGACGGACGAGGGCTTGGTCGTCCGGACGAGCGACGGCTTCCTCTACGCCTTTCTCGAGGATCCGGCCCGGGTCTCGCTCGGGGCGATCCGCCAGCTGACCTCCCAGGCGGCCGCGGAGACGCCGCGGCTCGTCGTCCTCACGCCCGGCCGGCTGCCGCCCGTCCTCGCGCAAGAGCTCCTGCGCGGAGGGGCCACCCTGGTGGAGGGGGCACGCTTCACCGAACTCGCGCGGCAGTTGGGCCTGGAGAGCTGGCTCGGCGAAGAGCCCCGGGCGCGCCGGGCGGACGATCGGCGGCTCCTTCCGAGCGCCGTGCAGCTCGACGACGTCGTGCACCGCGCTACCGTCTGGCTCGACTGGGGCGTGCCGGCGCTCGCGCTCCGATTCTACCGTCAGGCGGTGGAGCTGAAGCCGGAGTTCGTACCCGGCCAGGTCGGGATCGCGCGCGCGCTGCTCGCGCTGGGCCTGACGGACGACGCGGACCGACAGTTCGATTCGGTGCTCGCGAGCCATCCGCAGGACCTCGAGGCGCGTCTCGGAAAGGCGGCGATCCTCGGGGCCCGCGCGAAGCCGAAGGAGGAGGTCGCGCTGTACCGCCAGCTGCTCGAGGAGGACGCGGCCCGCTCGGAAGTGCGCGCCCATCTGGTCGCGGCGCTCGTCGACCTCGGCGACTGGCCGAGCGCGCAGGTCGAGATCGAAGCGATGCTCGCCCGCACTCCCGAGGAACCCCAGCTTCGGTTCCTGCACGGGGTCGCCTTGGAACGGACCGGGGCGAAGGAGCTCGGGGCCGCGGACCGGGAGGAGGCCCGCCGGCTCGGCTTGCCGTACGAGCGCGAGGTGGCCCTCTGCCAGCATCTGGGCCTGCCCGCGCCGCCGCGACCGGTCGCCGTTCCGACCCGGACGCCCTCGAAGGCCTCTCCGCCCGCGGAGGCCCCCACCCCCGGGTCGTCCCCGAAGCGTGGGGCCGACACGGCGGCGCGGCCGAAATCCGCCCGCGCAGCGCCCGCGAAGAAGCGCCCCGCCCGCAAACGTAAGTAACCCACCCCCGCGTCGAGCGCCTCGGAATCTGTGCGCGTCGTCTCGGTGCTCCCCAGTGCCACGGAGATCGTCTGCGCCCTCGGTGCGCGCGACGAACTCGTGGGTCGCAGTCTGGAGTGCGATTACCCGCCGTCGGTGCGGTCGCTGCCGGCGGTGATGCGGCCCCGGACCTTCGACGCGAGCTGCCCGTCCGACGAGATCGACGCCCGGGTCCGCCGTGCCCGCGCGGCGGGGGAGAGCCTGTACGAACTGGACGTCCCCCTGCTCCGGAAGCTACGTCCGGAGGTCCTCCTGACGCAGGACCTCTGCGGCGTCTGCTCGGTCACCGGCGACGAAGTCGCCGAGGCGTGCCGCGAGGCCGGGGTGTCTCCGACCGTGGTCTCCCTGAGCCCCCGGACGCTGGACGAGGTCTGGGAGTCGGTCGAGCGGGTCGGAGCCGCGATCCGCAAGCCGGAACCGGGACGGCAGCTCGCGCAAGAGCTCCGGCGCCGGTCGGCCCCGGGGCCGCGCGTCGGCAGGCTCCGGACCGCCGTCGTGGAGTGGCTCGATCCGCCGATCCTCGCCGGTCTTTGGACCCCGGCGATCCTCGCGGCGGGCGGAGCCGACGGCATCGGCCCCGAGCCGGGGGCGACCGGGCAACGGACCACGTGGCCGGAGCTCGGGAAGGAGCATCCGGACCTTGTGATCCTGAGCCCGTGCAGCTTCTCGGTCGAACGGACGCGCGAGGAGCTCTCACGCCCGTCGCTCGGTCGCGCGGTCCGGGCGGCGCTGCCGGACAGCCGGATCGTGCTCGCCGACGAAGCGTACTTCAGCCGACCGGGGCCCCGTCTGGCGGACGGGATCGAGCTGGTCCGTCGCCTGGCGGCATCTGGCGCCGGCCCGTGGCCGATGCCGGTCGAATCGTGGATCCCTTCGACGCCGCCGGTGGCCGCGGGTCCTGCCTCATGAGCTACTACTACACGTCGGTCGGGCAGGCGCGGGTGCCGGGCCGGATCACGACCTCGACGAAGGAGCTGCTCCAGATCGCCGCGGCCGCCGCGGTGCTCACCGCCGACATCACGCTGCTCCTCTCCGAGCACACGTTCCTGGTCGGCTACCAGGCGTCCGGGCTCCTCGCCGCGTTCACGTTGAACGCGGTGCTGCTCGCGGCGGCGGCGGTGTTCACCGGTTTCATCGCCCACGAGATGGCGCACAAGATCGTCGCGCAGCGG
>JASHXN010000054.1 GCA_030043505.1 Thermoplasmata archaeon | reverse complement strand
TTCACCGCCAGGTACAGCGCCGACGAGGTCGAGGCGGCCGCCGCCGGGGGCGCCCGGCCGCGGAACGTCGGCACCGCGAGGACCCGGTACGTCGCCGGCCCGAACCGTTCGACCTGGAAGCCGGCGGCGCGCACTTCGTCGGCGTGCGCCTCCAGGCTCGCCCGCTCCGAAGCGGAGAGCGACAGCGGGGCCGGGGCCACGAGCTGCTGGCGGGCCACGACCCCGCCGCTCCGGACGGCCTCGTACAGCAGCCGCTCGCTCGCCGCGTGCTGGTCGAGGAGGACGAGCCCGTCGTCGGAGACGGCGACCCAGTAGAGGGCGTCGATCGGGCTCAGCAGCTCGAGCCGCGGGCGATGCGCCTCGGCGGGGAGGACCCATGATGCCGGGGCAGGTTCGCCGACCGCCAACGTCCGCTGGCGGAGGGGGGAGAGCGGCGGCACCGGACGGGCGACCGCCGGGGCCACGACCCGCGACGACCCAGCGGCGGAGCTTCCCGGGCGGGGAGCTCCGGAGACCTGGGCGGTTCGGTCGGAGTCCGCGAGAGCGTCCCGGACCGCGTGCCGCACGAACGCCTCGACCTCCCGCGGCGAGGCCAGCCGGACCTCCCGCTTCGTCGGGTGGACGTTGACGTCGACCGTGGACGGATCGAGGCGGAGGTGCACGACCCCCACCGGGTACCTCGGCTTCGGGATCGTGTCCCCGAACCCGAGACGGACCGACTGCGCGAGCGCCCGCGAAGCGACCGGCCGGCCGTTCACCGCCAGGTACAGCGCCGACGAGGTCGAGGCGGCCGCCGCCGGAGCGCCGAGCTCTCCCTCGACCTCTACCCCCCCGCTGCGGGCCCGGAGCGGGAACGACGTCGCCGCGAACTCCGGTCCGAGCACCCGACCGGCGGCCTCCCTCAGGTTCGTGGCCGCCGGAAGGCTCAGCAGTTCACCGGTCTCTCCTTCGAGCCGGAGCCCGACCGTCGGCCGGGCGAGGTACAGGTGCTCGAGGGCGCGGACCACTTCGACCTGCTCCCGGGCCGGCACCTTGAGGAACTTCCGCCGCGCAGGGGTGTTGAAGAAGAGGCGTTCGACGCGGACGGTCGTGCCGGGGGCGCGGCCCTCGGCGAACCGCCGGACGATCTCGCCGCCGCGGAGTTCGACGCCCTCCGCCGCCGCGGCACCGGCGGGCGCCGAGAGGAGTTCCAATTCCGAGACCGCCCCGATCGCCGCGAGCGCCTCCCCGCGGAACCCCAGCGTGACGATCGCCTCGACCGGATCGTCGGGCGCGAGCTTGCTGGTGGCGTGCCGCTCCACCGCGAGCTCGAGTTCCTCCGCCGGGATCCCGGCGCCGTCGTCCGCCACCTCGATCCGCTCGAGGCCCCCGCCGGCGATCCGGACGACCACCGTGCTCGCGCCGGCGTCGTAGGCGTTCTCCACGAGCTCCTTGACGACCGACGCCGGGCGCTCGACGACCTCGCCGGCGGCGATCCGCTCCACGGTGCGGGGGTCCAGCCGCTGGATCGGACGGCGGGAACGGTCCGTCGACGCCGGCATCAGTCGGTCGAGGACCTCCGGCCCCCGGCCCGACGGTGCAGCTCGGCGAGCTTGGCGCGCGCCTCGTCGCCGTTGAGCGACTCCGGGTCGAGCTGCCGCAGTTCTTCCGTGACGCCGGTCGGTTCCGCGGCGTCCCCCTCCAGCAGCACCGCCTGGGTGTAGCGCGTCGCGCGCGGCGCCCGCTTCGACCCGGAGCCGGGCGCCGACGCCTCCGGGGCGCCCGCCTCGAGCTCGGCGAGCAGCCGTGTCGCCTCGGCGAGGACCGGCTCGGGCACCCCCGCCAGCCGGGCGACGTGGACCCCGTAGCTGCGGTCGGTGGCGCCGGGGACCAGCCGGTGGAGGAAGACGATCCCTTCGGGTCGGTCCTGGACCGCGAGATGGGCGTTCCGCGCCCCGCGGAGGCTCTCGACGAGCCGGGTCAGGTGGTGGTAGTGCGTGGCGAGGATCGCCCGCGTCTTGCGCTCGTCGTGCAGGTAGCGCAGGGTCGCCCAGGCGATCGCGAGCCCGTCGAACGTGCTCGTGCCGCGCCCGACCTCGTCCAGCAGGACGAGGGAGCGGGGCCCCGCCGCGTGGAGGATCGTCGCCACTTCGGTCATCTCGACCATGAAGCTCGATTTCCCCCGGCCGATCTCGTCGGTGAATCCCATCCGCGTGAACAGCTCGTGCACGACCCCGATCTGCGCGAACTGCGCGGGGACGTACGAGCCGGCCTGCGCGAGGACGACCAGCAACCCGACCTGGCGCATGTACGTCGATTTCCCGGACATGTTCGGGCCGGTGAGCACGAGGAGCCGCTCGGTCCCGTCCAACTGGACGTCGTTCGGCACGAACCGCTCCCCGAGCTGCCGGTCGAGCACCGGGTGACGACCCCCGCGGACGAGCAGGACGTCGGAGTCGTCCACCCGGGGACGGACGAGCTGGCGGTGGATCGCCAGATGCGCGAAGGCGGCCAGGGTGTCGAGCGTCCCGACCGCGCGCGCCAGCCGATGGATGCGCCCGACGTCCCGGTCGACCGCCCGGCAGAGCTCCTCCCACGCGGCGTCCGCGGCGTCCCGGGACGCCTCGCGGGCGGCCGACAGCCGGTCGGAGATCGCGAGAAGCTCGTCGCTGACGAACCGCTCGCCGCCGGCGACCGTCTGCCGGCGCCGGAAGTGCGGGGGGACCCGGGCGAGGTTCGGACGGCTGACGTCGAAGTAGTGGCCGAAGACCTGATTGTAGCCGACCTTGAGCGTCTTGATCCCGGTCGCCTCCTGCTCGCGTCGCTCGAGCGCGGTGAGCTCACCGACGGCGGCGGACTCCTCGGCCCGGACGCGGTCCAACGCCGGGGCGAAGCCTCCGCGCAGGAGCTCTCCCGGCGCCGGAGCGCCGACGACCTCGGGAGGCAGGCTCGCCTCGAGCAGTTCGACGACCCGGGCCGGGGGCACGAGGTCCGCGGCGGTCCGTCCGAGCAACGCCGCGCCCGTTCCGCTCCGCAGCTCCTCCGCCAAGCTCCCGGCGACGATCAGGCCGTCGCGCAGCCGCACGAGCTCCTCCGGCCGCGCCCGCCGTCCCGCGACCCGCGAGGCGATCCGGGAGAGGTCGGCGATCCGCCGGAGCTGGCCCCGCCACCGTTCGAGCGCCGGCTCGTGCGCGGCGAGGTCGGCCACGGCGTCCAGCCGGGCCTCGATGGCGGCGACGTCCGCGAGCGGATTCGTCAGCCAGAACGCGAGCGTGCGGCGGCCGGCGGCGGTCGTCGTCGCGTCCCAGCTTCCGACGAGCGTGGCGCCGTTCGGGTCGTCCGGGTTCATCGGTCGGGCGATCTCGAGGTGGCGCAGCGTGCGCGCGTCCAGGACCAGCCGCGCGTCCGGACCCCCCCGCTCGACGGGGACGAGGTACGGCAGCAGGCGGGGTTGCGCGGTCTTGAGGAACGCGAGCAGCTCGAGGTCGGTGCCGCGAGCTCCTCCCGCGCCGGTGAGGCCGGTCGCCAACGTGCTCGGAAGTTCCGCGGGGGCGGCCGGCGCCGGGGACGTTTCGAGGCGCGCGGCCGGGAACTCCCGCCGCAGCACCCGGCGCAACTCCGGCTCCACGGCCGCGGAGGTGCGCAGGAGGATCTCGCGGGGAGCGAGCCCGGCGAGGGCGGAGGCGATGCCTTCCGGACCGGGGCCGTCCGCCGTGCCTCCCAGCCACTCTCCCGTCGTGACGTCCACGGCGGAGTAGCTCCCGGGACCGGGACCGTCCAGCGCGACGCTGGCGAGGAAGTTGTGCTCGGGACCCCCGAGGATGCCGTCCTCGACGACAGTGCCGGGGGTGACGACCCGCGTCACCTCCCGGCGGACCAGGCCGACGGCGTGCCGGGCGTCCTCGACCTGATCGCACAGCGCGACCTTGTACCCCTTCCGAACCAGCCGGCCGAGGTACGTCTCGACGGCATGGTACGGTACCCCGGCCATCGGGACCCGTTCGCCCCGGCTGTCCGCGCCCCGGGCGGTCAGCACGACGTCCAGCTCCCGGGCGAGCAGGCGGGCGTTGTCGCCGAACGTCTCGTAGAAGTCGCCGACCCGGAACAGGACGAGGTGGCCGGGGTAGCGGCCCCGCACGCCCTCGTACTGCTCCAGCAGCGGGGTAGAGGGGGCGGCCGCCGACATCGCGCGTCGGCACGGGGACGCGGCTTAAATCGCCGGTCGCGGGGAGCGCGGAACGGTCCGCGACGCTGAGGGGGAGATTCGAACTCCCGTGGCGTTGCCGCCACCAGCTTTCAAGGCTGGCGCCTTGCCGGGCTAGGCTACCTCAGCGCGCGGCTCCATCGACGAGGCCGCGGTTAAGGCCTGCGAAGTCGAGGGCCCGCGGGGTCGATGCAGGTGCCGGGAGTCCCGCGGCGGGGCGAGCCGTCCCGCCGATTCGAACCCGGGCGGTCAGCTTGGAGGGCTGACATCCTACCACTAGATTACACCTGCACGGACTCCGCGGACGCCGCGAAAGTCGGCCCCGGCGGTTAAGGCTTTGTCGCCGACGGACGCCCCGAGCCGGAGGAGAGGTCGACCAGCGCGACCCGTTCGAGCACGAGTCCTTCCCACGCGCTCTCCGGCACTGCCGCCCGGTCGGCCGCGGTGATCCCGAGCCGCTCCAGGAGCGCCGCCGTCACCGGCCGCGGGTACGCGGAGGGGTCGGGGGTCAGCCCGAACGTTCGGATCAGGTCGTCCGGATCACGAGGGCGCTCGGCGACGACGACGAACTGCTGCGTCGCCTCGCCGACGCCGACCTTCGCCAACGCCCGGGGGAGCTGGTCGTCGCCGGCGACGTACAGGACGAACTCGGCGGAAGGGTCGCGCAGTCGGGCGCCGCCGCGCTGGCGCGACCGGCCGAGATGGGCCCACGCCGAGAAGAGGTGACGTTCGCCCGCGATCGCCTCCGCGTCGAGGAGAGCGACCAGGCCCCCGCCCTCGCCCGCGAGCGTCCGGAGCGCCTTCACGAGCTCGCCGGAGCTCGGGGCGCCGCCGGCAGCTCGCCGGGCGCCGGCCGCCCGGAGGGCGCGCTCTTCGGGAGGCGGCAGCGGCATCGTCGCACCTCACTCGGCGAGGAAGCGCAGGAACTCCTCGCGCGACCGGGGCTGCAGCGTGTAGTTCTCGCGCTTCTCCCGACCGATCGTCGAGGTCGGGGTCACCCCGTAGTCGTGCCCCGGGAGGACGACCAGGTCGTCCTCGAGGTGGACGATGCGTCCCAACAGACTGTCGTACATCGCGGACGGGTCGCCGCCGGCGAGGTCGACCCGGCCGCACTCCCCGACGAACAGCGTGTCGCCGGTGGCGACGTGCCCGTCGAACCGGTAGAGCACGCTGTCTTTCGTGTGCCCGGGCGTGTGGAGCACTTGGATCCGGATCCCGTTCACCTCGACGACGTCCCCCTCGTCAACCGCGCGGTCGGGCGTGAACGGCACGAGCCGATGGGCGACGACCTTCGCGCCGGTCCGCTCGACGACGGCGGGATTCCCGGCGATATGGTCGGTGTGACTGTGCGTGTTCAGCACGTAACGGACCCGGACCCCGCGACGGTCGATCGCCTCCAGGACCGTTTCGACGCCGTACGACGGATCGACGACGACCCCCTCTCCGCCCGGCCGGTCCGCGACCAGGTAGGTGAAGTTCCCGAGCGGGCCGGTGAGGATCTGGTCGATGAACACGTCCGACGGACCGGCCCGGCGTATATGACCGACGGCCCGCGGCTGGGACCGGTCACTCGCCGATCAGTTCGGCGCTCGCGGCCGGACGCCCGCTGACCGCATCGAGGACCCGACGGCCCCCGGTCGACTCGGCGTACCAGTACGGAACGTACACCAGCGAGAGCGGCCCCATCCGGACGTCGTCGGGCGGCGGAGGGACCCTACGGCTCTCCACCACGAGCGCCCCCGCGTGCTGCTCGATATGATCGACCCGCACGGTGTGCTCGCGTCGTATCGTCTCGAACGCTACGTCGCGCGCCGCCGCCTCTCCCATCTGCGCCGGCAGCCGGTCGGCCGCCTCCCCCCCGACCTCGGGGGCGAGCTCGCGCGTCCCCTCTTCCCAGACCTCGCCCCGGCGGGTCACCGCGTTCACCGCGATCAGACGGCGGACGACCGCCCCCCCCGTCCCGCTCGGGGCGGCCGGGCGGACGCGGTACGCGGCGACGTAGAACGGGACGAACCGTAAGGAGTACCGGGCCGCGTCCAACCCGGCGAGCGCCTGGGCCTCGCGACGACCGATCCGGGGCCGGATCACCTGCGCGGCGACGGGCCCGGGTGGGAACGGGCCTTCGAGCGCCTCTTCCGGTTCCAGCGAGACGAACCCGGAGCCGGCGAGGAGCGCGGAAGGCAACAGAAGCTCGCCCAGCGCCGGCCCGAGCGCCGCCGGGTCGAGCACCTCGAGCCCGCGCTCGGCGGCCGCCGCGCGGGCCCCCTCCCCCGGCTCTTCGTCGTACACGACGGTGCGGTGGACCGCGTTGGACGGGAACAGGCGCTCGAGCTCCCCCGGGCCCCGCGTAGGGGGGGCGAGCACCAGGGCCCGATGGTCGGCGGTCCGGGCCGCGACGCAGACGTCGCCGATGTCCTCGACCCGGTAGCCGGCCGCTTCGAGCAGCCGCCGGAGGATCGGCGAACGGACGGGCGCCCGGGCCGAGCTCACGCCCGGCCGAGCGTCGGCGCCGGGATATCCCCCTATCGTTCCTGACGAGAGCCCCGGCGTCTCCTCCCGCACAACAGCTATGTACACGCCGACCGAGTTCGACCGCCGTCGATGAGCGAAGCGGCCACGCTCCGCGTCGCCGAGGCGTTCCAGCAGGACATCGGCCTGGGGACCGCCCGGCTGGACGCCCAGACCCGTCAACGCCTCAAGGTCGGGCTCGGCGACGTGGTCGAGGTCCGGGGTCGCAAGGCGACCCCGGCGATCGTCAGCCGCGCCCAGCCGGACGACGAGGGGAAGTCGCTCGTCCGCATCGAAGCGGTCGTCCGCCGCAACGCGGGGGTCAGCATCGGCGACCGGGTCACGGTCCAGCGGGTCGACTGCCCGAACGCCGACGCGATCACGATCGCCCCGATCTACGCCGGCTCCGCGCGGATGGACCTGGGGCCCGGTCTCGAGAGCTTCGTCTCCAAGGCGCTGCAGCGCCGCCCGTTCGTTCGCGGCGACGTCTTCGTCATCCCGGGGGTCTTCCTGATGGGCGGCTCGCTGCCGTTCATGGTCGTCTCGACCCAGCCGAAGGGGATCGTCCAGGTCGCCCCGTCGTCGCTGATCACGATCCGGGAAGACACCGTCAGCGAAGCGGAGGTCGCCGCCCCGCGCGTCTCGTACGAGGACATCGGCGGGCTGCAGGAGAAGCTCGGCCGCGTCCGCGAGATGATC
>JASHXN010000004.1 GCA_030043505.1 Thermoplasmata archaeon | reverse complement strand
GCTCTGCATCGTCTCGAACGGGTCCCGGGCGACCGTGAGAGGAAGCCCGCTGACCCGGGCGTACTCGGCGACCGCGGCGGCGCGGAACCCCGGGACGCTGTTGACCCCTGAGCCCACCGCGCTGCCGCCGAGCGGCAGCTCCGCGAGCGCCCGCTCGACCGCGGGGAGCGTCTCGAGCACGTGCTCGAGGCTGCTCGCGTAGGCGCCGAGCTCGGCGCCGAGGGTGACGGGCATCGCATCCTTGAGGTGGGTCCGTCCCCCCTTCGGGAGGCTCGCAAACTCTCGCGCCTTCGCCCGGAGGCTCGCGACGAGCGACGCGACGGCCGCGCGCACGTCGACGAGCGCGAACAGGACGGCGACCTGCGACGCCGACGGGAACGTGTCGTTCGTCGACTGGCCGCGATTGACGTGATCGTTCGGGCTGAGCGTCGCGTAGTCCCCGCGCGGCCGCCCGAGGAGCTCCAACGCCCGGTTCGTCAGTACCTCGTTGACGTTCATGTGGAGGGACGTCCCGGCACCCGCCTGGAAGACGTCGACGACGAACTGGTCATCGAACCGGCCGGCCGCCATCTCCTCCGCCGCCTGCTCCAGGGGGCGACCGAGCTTCGGGTCGAGCCCGCCCCGCGCCACGTTCGCGCGGACGCAGGCGAGCTTGAGGAGGGCGTAGGCCCGCTTCAGGTGCCGGGAGGTCCCGAGCCCGCTGACCGGGAAGTTCTCCCGGGCCCGAAGCGACTGGATCCCCCAGAGCGCCTCCGCCGGGACCTCGCGAGAGCCCAGGGAGTCGGTCTCGGTCCGCGACGGCGCCATGTGCGGCCGAGGAGGGCCGCCGACAAAAAAGCTTAGGTCGGCGGGGCCGTGGAACCGGACAGGTCGGAGTACCGCGGTGGTCGCACCGGCGCAGCTCGTCTACGACGTCAGTTCGGTCGCCATCTCCACCGCGGTCCCGGGCGTCGTCTGGGCGCTCTGGTTCGGCCTCGCCTGGAAGCATCCGGAGTTCGCGGAGAGCCTCGGTCTGGGCCGCAAGGAGTTCTGGCTGCTGCTCCCCGGAGCCCTGCTCGCCTCGTTCGCGCTGCTGCCGCTGTTCCCGGTGACGAACGACGTGCTCGCCGTGAGCTTCGCCGGCGCCGGATTCCCCCTCGCGGTCGGGATCCTCGCACTGGACCGCATGGCGCCCCCGCTGCGTCGAGCGGTCCGGCGACTGTTCGTGCCGCTCGCCGTCGAGGTGGTCGCCCTCCTCTCGGTCGTCCTGCTGTTCGACGCCGGGCGGTTCGGCGCCCTCACCAGCCGGGCGGGCGGGTCCGGCTGGCCGGTCGAGCTCGGCCTCGTGGCCGCGGTCGCCGTCGCTTCCGTGGTCGTCGTGGCGGCGCTCGGCACGGAGGAGCGGCCGATCGGGGGAGCGATCGCGCTCGTGAACCTCGTCCTCGTCCTGACGTTCGCCGGCGCCACCGCGATCCCGGGCGTCGGGATCGAGGAGTCGTTCCCCTACTACCTGCTCCCGCCGCTGTTCGCCGGGGTCTCCGCGGTCCTGCTCGCGCCCCGCCTCTTCCCGGGGAGCGAGGCGTTCGCCCTCCCGCTCGGCTTCTTCGCCACCGGCTGGGGGGTCGTCATCGGCGCCGACGTCCTCTGGCAGCCTCCGCTCTACGGCCACGGCCCCGCCGGTCTCTACGCGATCGGCGGCGCCGGTGTTCTCGACCTCGTCTACCTCTCCGGGTTCCTGGGTCTGCTCGGCGCCTGGGCGACGCACCGGCTCCTGGGTCGGGGGTACGGCGCCACGGGCCCTCCGCTCGTCGCGCCGCCGGCAAGCCCGAACCGTCTCGTGCGGCAGGCGTACCTCGCCGGGCTGGACGGCGACCTCACGGGCTCGCTCCGCGCCTCCGCCGAGGCTGCGGGAGCGTCGGCCGCGCAGGCGCGCCGACTGCTCGGGACGCCGGCGTCCGCCGGGGGTCGTCCGTGGGACGGGCTCCCCGTTCCCGGTTGGGTCGTGAGCGACACGGCCAACCTCGAGCGTTCCGCCGCCGCCGGCGCGACCGACCCCCGCGAGGCGGTCCGCGGCTGGGTCACGGCCCGCGCGCTCGTCCGCGTCGCGGACGGCATCTCCCGGGGCCGGTTCGCCTCGATCGGCCAGCGTCTGCTCGCGTTCGTCATCGACGTCGCCGTGCTCGGGGCCGCAGCCGCCGCGGTGCTCGCGGGGATCGTGGCGTTCACGCCGGGCTCGCTGGACGACGTGCTCTCGAGCGTCGCGGTCAACGCGGCGGTCTACGGGTTCGTCGCCGTCGCGCTCCTCTACTTCGCCCTCAGCGAGCTCTGGACCGGCGCGACGATCGGCAAGCACCTCGTCGGGATCGAGGTGACGGACCGGGCGATGGGGCGCGCGAGCGGGGTCTCCGCATTCGTACGGAACGCCCCGCTGCTCCCCCCGATGACCCTGTTCTCCATCGGGCTGGCGCTCGCCGTGACGTTGGCGCTCCGCGGGATCGCCTGGGGGGCGAGCGTCGGCCTCGGCGTCTTCGGCGGCACGCTCGAGCTCCTGAGCATCGCGCTGTTCGTGCTCGCCGGGGTGGCGGTCACCGGCGGCATCGGCGTGATCGTGATCCGGCTCACCGCCGACCACCAGCGGGTCGGCGACCTCTGGGCCGGGACCTGGGTCGTCCGCCGGCCTATCCGGCCGGCGCGGGCGGTTCCGCCGGCGGGCCCGTTCGGGTGAGCGGGATCGAGATCGACGAGACGTTCGCGTCCCGGCCGTCCCGGTTCGTCAGGCGCTCGGTGCCGATCGCGATCGCGCCGATCTCGACCTGTCCTTCGAGGAACCGCCGGCGGACGACCTCGACGACGTCGACCGCCTTGCCGATCGCGTTCCCCCGGGCCTTGACGATCACCGGGCCCGCGCCGGAGTTGAGCTGCGTGACGACCTGGAAGACGTACGTCATCGTCGGCTTGAGGCCGATGAAGACGACCGGGCCCCGGGCGCTGTCGTCCGGCATGTGGCGCCGCGCCACGGGACCCCCCTACATGGCGTTTGTCGATGGGCCCGCCGGCGGCCGCGTGCGGCGGGGCCCGGCGCTCACAAAGGTTATCGACCGGGCCCCATAGCCGCGACTCGGGTCGTGCAGGGGTGGCCCAGCTTGGTCAAAGGCGCCAGGTTGAGGTCCTGGTCTCGTAGGAGTTCGTGAGTTCAAATCTCACCCCCTGCATCCGACCCCCGACCGAGCGTCTTCGGGGGGCGCGGACGCGGGCCTCGAGGCCGCCCCTTAAGGTCCGGCGGCACCTTGCTATCCAATGCCGATGAGCGGGCCGGAGCCTCGACCGGCGAGCGGCGAGCATGCGGCCGCGGGCGGCGCCAACCGCGCCGCCGAGAGCCCGTTCGCAGCGGAGCTGAACCGGCGGCTGGGGCGTCTCGCTCAGTGGGCCGCCGCGTC
>JASHXN010000053.1 GCA_030043505.1 Thermoplasmata archaeon | reverse complement strand
GCGAGCCTGGTCGACATGGTCGACCGGCCCTCCCAGCTGAACGTCGATCTCGCGAGCCTGAAGAACCACCTGCGCCAGTCCGGGCTCTCGACGCTCGTGCTGGGGGAGGAACACATCAGCGAACCGGGACGGCTCGTGCACCAGGCGCTCGCCGAGTCGCTGCTCGACTTCAACCTCCCCGAGCACCCGTCGGCGCTCGTCCATCTCGAGGGGGGGACGAACCTCACGTTGCAGACCCTGGACGACGTGCTCCGTGAAGTGCGCGAGCGGTTCCGCGACCCGGGCCGGCTCGTCTTCGGGACCCGGATCCGGCCGGAGCCGCGCGAAGTGCTGCGGCTCACGGCCGTGCTCGGGGGCCTCCGGCCCCGCACGGTGCGGGAGGCGCTCACCGGGGCCGGGGTACGGGAAGCGCTCGCCGCGCGCTGAAGCGGGCTACGACCCGCCCGCGGGAGTCGCTTCGCGCACGTCGAGCTCGCGATGGACCGCGTCCACGACCTGGCTCGTGCGGAGCGACCGGGGGCCGACCGAGAGGCGGGGAACGCCGCTCGCGGCGAGCACGGTCCGTTCCTCCTCCGTAGGGTCGAACGGGTCCGAGACGAACGCGGAGAACCGGTCGGGGACGATCGAAGCGTTCCCGATCGGGCCCCCTTCCTCGGTCAGCCAGACCGCGCCGTCCGTCCGCAGGAACGTCGCGAGGTAGGGGAGCGGGTCGACCGGGCCGACCTTCAGGCCCGGGGACGCTTCGTAGTCGGAGGGGAACTTCGCAGCCCCCACGAGCGCGTTCTTCAGCAGGGCGGCGGTCGACCGCTCGTCGGGGTACAGGTGCTTGAGCCGCGCTCCGACGAGCTCGATGCGCCGCGCCGCGGGCGGGGGCTCGGCCGCGAAGAGGATCGTCAGCTCGACGTCGCGGCGCAGGTCGTTCGAGAGCGTGAACGCCGTGGAGACGGTCCGCGCCACCTCGTCCATCCGCCCGGCGCCGCCGGCGAGGTCGTTGAGCGTGAACTCGCCGTTCGGAGGGACCTTGTGGGCGACGAGGAGGAAGCGGCGCACCGCCGGCCGAGTCGGCCGGCGGGTTAACGGCTCGCTCCGGCCCGGCCTACGGCTCGCGCAGCGCGCGGCGGCTGCGCGGGGGCTCCGGCGCCGTCAGCGCGGGCGTCACGGACGGGGTCTGCTTGCGTTCCAGCCAGATCTCGTCCGACAGCTCGTGGTAGACGGCGTGCGCCGCGAGGCCGGTGCCGTGCTCCCCGTGGGGGAGGCGGTAGGCGCCCGAGCGCTGCAGGTTCGGCGAGAAGACGACCTCCTGCTCGCCGGCCTCCGCCATCGCGGCGGACTCCTGGCGGGCGAGGTCGAAGATCCGGTCCTTGCGGAACATCCAATAGTGGATGCGCCACTCGCGGCCATCGTAGAGCGTCGTCTCGTCCCGCTCCGTCTCCAGGATCCCCGTGTCCTCGAGCATGTAGAACGTGTCGCGGTCGTCGGGCTCGAGCACGTTGTCGATGATCCGTTCGTTGAAGCCGAAGAAGTTCAGCACGTGCGCGGCGATCGACCGGGCGTCCTCCGGTCGCATGCCGTCATGACCGACCGATCGGCGAATCGCCTTCGCGAGCGAGTCAAAGTCCACCGGTCCGCTGGGCGCGCCGAACGTCTCGTCCTCCGGGATCCCGACCCGGTTCGCCGAGATGTCCGCGTCCGACCGCAGCGGCAGCGGATTCCTCAGCCGATAGCGCGCCGGGCCCACCGGCCTGGACGGCCGCCCCTCCGTGCCCGACATGCCGCTGAGTATCCCGATTGTCACTATATATACATTCGTCGGGCCCCGGTTTTTTCGAGGGCCGGTCGAGGGAGATCTCGAGGTGAATCGCGGCGTGCCGGGCGCCGCCGCGACGCGGGCCGGGGCGCGCCCCCCGGTCCGGATATACCTCGAGGATAGTCGGTAACCCCCCTTGGAGGGTTCAAATAGGCCGGGCCGTTCCGCCTAACCCCACGAGGGACGATGTCCGAAGCGAAGCGGCTGCCCCGGGCGTTCTACATCATCCTGGGGATTGCGGTCCTCACGCTCATCACGGGGTTCACGCTCGGCGCCCTCACCCTCGGCTCGTTCAGCTCGGCGCCGCACCAGGCGACCGTCTCGAGCCTCGCTCCGAGCGCGCCGGCCGGGTTGACGTTCCCGTTCGTCGGCGCGGCGATGGTCGAGCCGACCGGCAGCCCATCGGTCGGGGAGTGCACGGCGTCCAACCTGGGCACGGAGCTGAGCCCGACCGCGCTCGTCGACAAGACGAACAGCACGGTCTGCCTCTCCGCGGTCGCCGGCGGCTTCTCGCTCGGGGACCTCGTCTACCTGTTCGACATCTCCTGGAACTCCAGCGCCGCGACCCACACGATCTTCGAGATCCAACTGTTCGTCTCGGTCGTCCCGAGCACGCACGACGTGCTGCTGACGTCGTACGTCAACACGACCGCGACGATCGCGGCGAGCCCTTCGGCTCCCGAGATCGCGACGTTCACGCTCGATCTGACGGCCGGGGGCGACAGCGCGGTCGCCGGCTACAACATCATCGTCTCGCAGCTCGGCGCCGTCCCGTAGGTCGGGGCGCCGCGGGGCCGGTTCCTTACAGCACGACGCGGCGCGCCCGCCCGAGCTTCTGCAGCGCCGCGACCGCCGGGCGCCACTCGTCGTCCTCGACCTTGAACTCGAGCTCGGCGAGCGTCTCCAACTCTTTCGGGAACGGCATCAGCGACTTCGCGAGGTAGACGTGGGCGAACGGGCCGCTGGACGGCCCGGTCCACGCCTTCCCCGCGTCGACGACCGAACGGAACTCGTAGTACTCCGGCGCCGGCACGAACCAGAGGACGCAGTCGTCGGTCCCTTTCTCCCGGGGACCCCGGGCGTAGACCTGGAGCCCCAGATGCTGCGCCACGCGGCCGGGGAGCGTGAACAGGTGCCGGTCCCCGGGCCGCGCCGTCGCCAGGAGTCGGTCCCGGACCGTCTCGACCGCGAGCGCCTCCCGGGCGGGGTGGGTGGCGATGACCCGGGCGATCCCCGGCCCGCGGGCGAGGAACGAGATCGAACGGGCGGCCGTCGCCCCCCGCTCCGCCTTCGGGTCGAAGCAGATCAGCTGGGCGACCTCGGTGGGGAACTGCATCGTGAGCCAGGTCGGGTGGTTGGCCCGTACGATGACGTACTCCATCGGCCGTTCTAGCCGCGGAACCGTATAAGAAACCTGTTGAACGGCGAACTTACCGTGGGGGATGACCGCGGTCCCGCGGCGGTTCCTGATGGCTTAGCGCCGCCCGCCCAGTCCGAGGAAGATCCCGCCGAGCCAGAGGGTGACGATCCCGACGCCCGCGACGGTGAGCGCCCGGGCGAGGGCGGACGGGGCCGACGGGAGCGTGCCTCCCAGGAAGAACAGCCCGACCAGCGTGAGCAGCACGCCGACGACGACCTTCCCCTGCCGACTCAGTCGCGGGGGCCGAGCGGCGGAGGTCGGCGGGGAGGTTCCGGCGTCCATGGCCGCGGTCGGCGTCGAGCGCAGATAGGCGCTCCGTCAAAGGGTCCCGCTACCGGTCGGGGGGTGGGCTCTCCTCGCGCAGGGGCGTCGGGGGCAAGGAGAGGCCGGTCCACGGCCGGACCTTGTCGTCCGCCGGGGCCCGGCTCGGGGCCGCGGCGCCGGGGAGGAACGGCCGGGCGCACGCCGGCGAGAGGAACGTGGTGACGAGGCCGACGCCCGCGACGAGCGTGAACGTCGCTTCGGAGAAGACGCCGAGCGAGAGGAGGAGGACGGCCATCGCGAGCTCGACGGCCCCCCGGCTGGCGACGAGGAACCCCGCGCCGAGCGCCTCCGGCGCCGGCCAGCCGAGCGAGCGGGAGACCGCCGAGCCGATCGCGACCTTCGACAGGTAGGCGAACAGGCACAGCGCGGCGAACGCCGCGGCGACCGGGACGGAGGTCGCCAGCAGGCGCAGATCCATCCCGAAACCGACCAGGGCGAAGAAAAGCGGGATGAAGAAGCCCCACGTGATCGCGTCGAAGACCCGCGACAGTTGCCGGTGCTCCCGGACCCCGGCGCTCTCCGGCGTGACGAGCAGGCCCGCGTAGAACGCGCCGACCAGGAACGTAAGGCCGAGCGCCTGCGAGTAGACCGCCGCCGCCAGGCCGGCGACCATCAGGATGGCGAAGCCGGCCTCGCGCGAGTGCCAGCCTTCGCGGACCTGGCTGACCCACCGGTCCCAGATCTTCATCTGGCGAAGGCTTCGCAGGGCGTAGTGGACGGCGAGGATCGACGACAGGAAGACCCCGACCGTGACGGCGCCGATGGCGGCGCCCGCCCACGGGGCGGTGCCGCCGGAGACGATGCGGAGCAGGACCGAGAACGTCGTCACGGCCCCGAGCTCGTTGACGAGGGCGCCGTTCAGCAGGTACGTCCCGAACCGGGTCTTGAGCAGCCCGAACTCCCGGAGCATCACCCCGAGCACCGGCAGCGCGGTGATCGAAACGCACAGCGTCACGAACAGCGTCGTCGTCCACGGGAACTTCGGGTAGAGCAGGTGGACGACGCCGGCGCCGCTCAGGAACGGGATCACGAAGATGGCGATCCCTAACAGCGTCGACGGAACCCCGGTGGCGGCGATCTGCTCGGGGGTGATCGCCAGGCCGGCGGTCATCAGCACGAAGAACGTCG
>JASHXN010000052.1 GCA_030043505.1 Thermoplasmata archaeon | reverse complement strand
ACCCCTTCCTCGAGCTCGGCGACGCCGCTGCGTTGGCCCAGCACGAGGACGATCGCCGGGAACAGCTGCCCCAGCTCGCGGAGCCGGGTCGCCTCCTGCGCGTCGAGCGCGTCGATGTTCTTCAGCGCCTTGATCAGGAGCAGCGTCGCGTCGCGCCGGGCGACGAGGTCGAAGCTCGAGGCACGGGCGCCGGTCGTTGCGGCGACATAGAAGCCGGCGCGCTCGAGCATCTCGCGGATCCGTTCGATCCAGCGGTCGCGCGGTCGTGCCATCCCGGTCCCCCCCATGAATCCAGTTTTCGCTACTATATAAATAGGGATGGTTCGTCCTCTCGGGACAACTCGTCCGCGCGGGCCCGACGAACCGTCATCCCCCCGCCGCCGTTCCGCACGGCATGCCGAGCAGCGTCCGGCCGGTGCCGTCGCACCCGGCCCTCGCGCTCCACGGAACTTCGGGCCGGAGGACGGCGGTGATCCTCTCCGACCTGCACCTGGGGCTCGGCGCGACGCCGGGGGCGCCGCTGGGGCCGCCCGGAGCCTCCGCACCGGAACTCGCCGCGGCGGCGGTCGACCTCGCCCGGTCGCTCCGGGTCCGGCGCCTGATCGTCGCGGGCGACGTGAAGCACCCGATCGTCGGCGTGCCCCCGTGGCTCCGCCCCGTCGTGTTCGACTACTTCGCCACCCTCCTCGACGCCGGCGTGGTCCCGGAGGTCGTCCTCGGGAACCACGACGTCGGGCTGGTCCGCCACTTGCCTCGGGAGGTCGTCGTCCATCCGGCCGGTGGCGTTCTCCTCGAAGGCGTGGGGATCTTCCACGGGCACTGCTGGCCGTCCCCGTCCGTCCTCTCGGCGAGGACGCTCGTCGCCGGCCATCTCCACCCCGGCTACCGCTTTGCCCCCACCGCCTCCGCGCCCGACGGCAAGCGCCGCGCGTGGGTCCGAGTCCGCTACGCGCGCCCCAAGTCGGTCCTGCGCCGGGACGGTCGACCGGCCCCGACGCGGGAGCTCGTCGTGCTCCCCGCTTTCCACCCGCTGACCGGCACCGAAGCGCTGAACCGCGAGCGCCCGCACCGCGGTCGCTCGTTCCTCTTCGGCCGGTTCCTGCTCCGCGGGGACGCGCGGGCTTACCTGCTGGACGGTACCGATCTGGGGGCCGTCGCTACGCCAGCGCACTCCGGCGGACGAGGGCCACCAGGGCCTCGGGGTCGGTGACCGGCGGGGCGCAGCTGCGTTCGAAGCAGACGATCGCCCGGGGACCGGTCGACTCCGGCGAGCCGGTCAACTCGCCCGGAAGCTCGAACGGTGCCGGCGGCACGCCCGTGAAGACGGCGAGGCGAGGATGGTAGACGGACCGAGCCGCGTTGACCAGGGCGGCCGCTGCGGGCCCCTCGCCCTCGACGACGACGCGGACCGGCGGGGTCGCCAGCACGGTGGCGGCGAGCGCCGCTCCGCCGGCGAACAGACCGGCTCCGGCGAGACGGGCCGAGATCGGGGGGAGAAGCGCTCGGGCCTTCTCGACCCAGCCGTCCTCGTGGAGCAGGTCGCCGACCCGGACGAAAGCGAGCGCCGCGGCCGAGTTCGCGCCGAGATGCGGATTGTCCTCGAGCGGGTACGACGGGGGGGTCGCCGCGCCGACCTTCGGGCCGTCGTAGATCGTCGGCGCCACGGCCCGGAGCAAGCCGTCCTCGCCCCGGTACTCCCGGTCCACGAGCTCGAGGAGGTCCCGGGCCGCGATGACGTACTTCGGCTCCCTCGTGACGACCGCGAGCTCCGCGAGGCCCTGCGCGAAGTGCACCTGATCTTCGAGCAGACCGAACCCGCGGCCTCCGGCCGGGGTGAGCTGGTGCGCCATCCCCTGGCCCGGCCGGAACCCGGCCGAGAGCCAGCGGTCGGCGGCCGCCCGGGCCCGGTCCGTCCATCCGGGTTCGTCCAGCGTCGCGCCCGCGGCCGCGTAGCCGGCGACGTAGCGCCCGTTGATCGCGGCGTACAACGCCCGGTCGACCGTCGGGGTCGGTCGCTGGGCGCGCACCCCGAGCAGGCGGGCCCCGACGGTGCGCAGGAGCGTCTCAGGATCTTCGGTCCTCCGCAACGCAGCGGCGGCCTCGGAGGGGGGCAGCATGCGGAAGAGTACGTTGCGGTCCGTATCGTGCGGCATCGTCCCTTCGGTGCCGACGCCCCAGACCCGGACCGCGAACCGTGCGTCGTCCGGTCCCAGCGCCGCCTGCAGCTCCGACTTCGACCACGTGAAGTAACCGCCGTCGTCCCCCGGGGCGTTGTCGGCGTCCTGGCTGGCGCCCCAGCCTCCGGCCGGATCGCCGAGGAGCTCGTCGCTCCAGCGCACGATCCCCCGCGCGACGGCCGCGAACCGCGCCTCCCCGAACCGCCGGACGCCGTCCGCGTAGGCGCGGAGCAGCTCGGCGTTGTCGACGCCCATCTTCTCGAAGTGCGGGATGCGCCAGCGCTCGTCGACCGAGTAGCGGTGGAACCCTCCGCCGAGCTGGTCGTACATCCCTCCGTCGGCCATCGCCCCGAGCGTCTCGCGCGCCTGGGTGCCGCTCTCGCCTTCTCCCGAACGGAACTCGTGCGCGAGCAGCAGCCCGATCGCCGCCGGGTGCGGGAACTTCGGGGCGGAGCCCCACCCGCCGTAGCCGGGGTCGAAGCTGGCGCGCAGGTCGGAGACGACCCGCTCGACGAACGCCCCGGTCGGGGGCGCGGCGACCTCGTGCCGGTGGGCGAGCCGTCCGAGCGCCGCCCGGACCTGGGCGGTGCTCTGCTGCACCCGTTCGGACTCCTCCGTCCAGATCCGGGCGACCTCCTTCAGGAGCCGGCGGAACCCGGGGCGGCCGTGGCCGTCGGTCGGCGGGAAGTAGGTGCCGCCGAAGAACACCTCCCCTTCGGCGGTCGCGAACGCCGTGAGCGGCCAGCCGCCTTCCCCGGTGAGCGTGGAGACCTGGCGCTGGAACCGCTGGTCGACCTCCGGGTGCTCGTCGCGGTCGACCTTGACGGCGACGAAGTGCTGCGCGATGAGGCGGGCGACCTCGGGGTCCTCGTACGTCCCCTCGTCCATGACGTGGCACCAGTGGCACCACGACGCGCCGATGTCGAGCAGGATCGGGCGCCCCGTCCGTTGCGCCAGCTCGAACGGTTCCGTGCCCCACGGATGCCAATCGATCGCCTGGTGCGCCGCCGAGCGGAGGTACGTCGACGTCGCCGCGGCGAGCCGGTGCGCGCTCGGCGCTTCCGTCACGCCCGGCGGAGCCGGCGCGGGAGGTTCACGGTTGCCCCCCGGGCGCCGCCGCCCGCGCCCGGCGGGTAATCCGGTGGACGGAACGTTACCGCCCGCGCGGGCGTTATAAGGGGCCCGTCGGTGGCCGCCGCCGGAGAATCTGTCGATGGAGATGCAACCCGGCCAGATGGCCTACGACCGGGCGATCACGGTCTTCTCTCCCGACGGCCGCCTGTTCCAGGTCGAGTACGCCCGGGAAGCGGTCCGCCGCGGCGCGACGACCGCCGGGGTCGTCTACGCGAACGGCGTCGTGCTGATCGCCGACCGCCGCATCCCCAACCCGAAGCTCGCCGAGGCGGCGAGCCTCGAGAAGATCCACCAGATCGACGAGAACATCGCCTGCGCGACGGCGGGTTTGGTCGCCGACGCCCGCGTGCTCGTCGACTACGCCCGCCTCGCCGCGCAGATCAACCGCGTGACGTACGCCGAGGCGATGAGCGTCGAGATGCTCGTGCGCCGCATCTGCGACTACAAGCAGCAGTACACGCAGTTCGGCGGCGTCCGTCCGTTCGGCACGGCGCTGCTCGTCGGCGGCTACGACGACAGCGGCGTGCACCTGTTCGAGACCGAACCGTCCGGTTCGCTCACCAGCTTCCGGGCGGCCAGCACGGGCGGCAACAAGGGGCCCGTGATGGAGCTGTTCGAGCAGAAGTACCGGCCGAACCTCGACCGGGACGCGGCGATCCTCCTCGCGCTCGAGGGGCTGCGAGCCGGCCTCGAGGAGAACGGCAACCTCGCGCAGGTCGAGGTCTGCACCGTGCAGGTCGGCGAAGGGATGAACCGCCTCGCCCCCGAGGAGATCCAGAAGTTCGTCGGGCGCCTCCCCCCCGCCGGCGGCAGCGGCGCGAGCCGCCCGAGCCGCGGCTAACGCGGCGGCCGCGGAGGAGACCTTCCGATGGTGAAGGTCGAGGACGCCGTCATCGCCCGGTGGGAGACGCAAGGCTCCCGGTTCGAGGTCCTGGTCGACCCCGAGGCGGTCCAGGAGCTGAAGGACGGCAAGCAGGTCGACCTCTCCGACAAGCTCGCGCTCGAGCAGGTCTTCAAGGACGCGAAGAAGGGCGACAAGATCTCCGAGGAGCA
>JASHXN010000051.1 GCA_030043505.1 Thermoplasmata archaeon | reverse complement strand
CGTCGCTGCTCCTGTGCGCGACGGCGGGGAGCGGCGAGGAGGTCCGGGCCGCGAACCGCCGGATGATCGCCGCCGCGTCGCCGAAGCAGCGCGCCCGCCTGCGCGAACTGACCCGGGCGAAGGCGTTCCAGAGCCCGGAGTACACGAGCCTCTGCGAGGCGATCGTGAAACCGTTCGACTCCCGGTTCCTGCGGGGGTGGCCCCCGGACTGGAAGGCGACCCGCTCCTCGCCCGAGGTGTACGCCGCCATGATGAGCCGCACCGGGGACGCGTTCGCGGTCGACGGCACGTTGGCCCGGTGGGACGGCCGCAAGTACTACTCGAAGATCGAGGTCCCGACCGCCGTCGTCGTCGGCCGCTACGACTTCTTCTTCGAGGCCGCCGTCGAGGCGAACGAGCGAATCGAACCGGCGCACCTGCGGGTCCTGCCGCGCTCGAGCCACCTGGTCGTCCTCGAACAGCCGCGCGAGTTCCTCGGGACGATCCGGGAGTTCCTGGGCGACGTCACCGGCGGCTAAGCCCGCCCCCTCCGCCCGTAGAGCATTAGGCCCCGCGGGGCGTCGTCGGAGCGGAGGCGTTCGTGCCGGAGGCGACCGCGCGGGGGGGAGCGGAGCGGCCGGTCGACCCGGCGTCGATCCGGATCCGGCTCGACGCCGGGGCCCGGGCGGCGCTCGGGGCGGCGCTGAAGGGCCGTCCGGCCGGCTTCGGAGTGCGGGTCTGGGTCGAGCGGGGGCTGCGGCCCCACGCGCAGATGATGCTCGACCACGCCAGCGTCCGCGACCTCCCCGTCACGGTCGACGGGGTACCGCTGCTGATCGACGAAGCGTCCGTCTCGTTCCTGCGCGACGCGGAGGTTCGGTACCGCACCGACGCCGACCCGGCTGGGTTCGAGGTCGTCGGACCGTTCCTTCCGTCCCGCCTCGCGCCGGCGGAACCCGCGCCGGACGCCGCCGCCGCGCCCGCCGGGCCGGCGTCCGCGAAGGACGAGCAGATCCGGCAGGCGTTGAAGAACGTCTACGACCCCGAGATCCCGATGAACATCGTGGACTTGGGCCTGCTCTACGGATTCGACTGGGGACCCGACGGGGCGCTGACGATCCGGATGACGATGACGAGCCCGGGATGCCCCGCGGTCGAGGAGCTCGTCCGGGAGGTCGAGACGACCGCCCAGAACGCCTCCGGCAGCCGTTCCGTCAAGGTCGAGGTCGTCTGGGAGCCGCCGTGGGGGCCGGAGCGGATGACCGACTTCGCCCGGCGCCAGTTCGGCTACGCCTGAACGCGCCCGGGCCCCGCGCGCGCCCCGGGACCTACGGGAGCGGCGTCCCGCACGCGTGGCACGTCCGACGCAACGGGACGTTCGCCGCGCCGCACTTCGGGCAGACCTTCGAGCCGTGGACGGTCGTCGACGGGCCGGTCGGCGGGAGCCAGCGGGACATCGCGGAGGAGCGGGCGCTGTGCTCGCGACGGCGCCGCAGCACGACGAAGAGGATCAGCGCGACCGCGCCCACCGCCGCCGCGAGCGCGAGGACGATCGGTGCGGTGAGCCAGGCGAACGCCGGGCGAGCGTGGACGTTGACCGCGACGGAAGCGACGGCCCGCAGCCCGAGCGCGTCGGTGACGACGCACTCGGCGACGTACGTGCCGGACGACGCGTAGCTCGCCGTGCCGTTCGCGAACGCGCCGGTCCCGACGATCCGGTTGCCGTTGCCCAGCGTCCAGTTGACGTGCAGCGGCGCGGTCCCGGGGGAGCCGCGGCACGCGAAGCGGACGGCCGAGCCCTCGGTGACGTTCTGCGGGCTGACCGTGACGGAGACGCGCGGATCCGGGTTCACCACGACCGACACCGCCGACTCGGCCCGGTCCGACGCGTGGTCGACGACCTCGCAGGTGACCGTGTAGCCCTTCGCGGAAGCGCCGAGGAACGCGTGGCTCGTCGTGCCGGCGCCGGAAGAGAAGGTGGTGCTGCCGTTCGTGTAGTTCCAGTGGAACGTGTACGGCGGGGTTCCGCCGGCGGGCGTGCAGGCGAACCCGTCCGGTAGGCCGACGTCGACGACCGATCGGGTGCTGGTGAGCACGGCGGAAAGGGACGTCGCGGTGCCGGCGACGAGCACGTTCGACTCGGTGATCGAGTCGCCGTCCGGCACGCAGCCGGCGCAGGCGTCCTCCGTCTCCACGTAGAACGAGTAGCTGTGCCCGGGGACGAGGCCGGTGACGGTCGTCGAGTTGTCGTCCGCCGCCGTGAGGGTCGCGAACGTGGACGTCGTGCCGTCGTCGTCCTCTTCGACCGCGTAGGCGTGGAACGTGATCCCGCCGCCGTACGTCGCCGCGTTCGTCCAGTTCAACTGGACCGACGTCGACGTGTTCGCGGGCGACGTGAGCGTGGCCACCGGGGGCTGGGCGGCCGCGAGGACCGTGCTGGCGTCGGAACTCGTACCCCCGAGCCCGAGCAGGCCGGTCTTGTAGTAGGCGGTGACCTGCCACCAGTACGGGGTCGACGGCTCCAGGCTCGAGACGACCGCGGTCGTCGTCGAGGCGCTCCCTTCCACGCCGCCGAGCGACCACGGGCCGCTCGCCCCGACGGTCGAGTAGAGGATCGTGTAGTTCGTGAAGTACGTCTCGGTCGACGCGGCCCACGTGAGCGAGATCGCGGCCGGCGAGATCCCGTCGTCCGTCAACGAGAACCCGGAGGCGCTCGGGGCAGCGTCAGGGTCGGCCGCGGCCCGCACGGACGGGGACGTTGACGGGGCGATCGCACCGGTGAGGACGGCGACCGCCACCAACGTCGCCGCCAGGAGCGGCGCCGACCATCGTGCGCGCGGGGCCATGCCGGAGGATAGACGCTCGGGGTCGCGTGATATAAGTTGCCTTGAACGGGGGCCGCTCCGTGGGACCGCGCGCTTCGGCGTCGCACGGCGCGGGGAAGACAGGCTTCCGCCGGCCGAGGCGGCCGCGCCGGCGAAATCGGTTCCTCCGGGCCCCAAAACTCAAATAGCAAGCCCCGGGTGGGCGACCCCTTGGTGGCCGCTGCGAGCTTCGCGGCGACCGGGACGATCAGCGTGAGCGACCGTTCGTCTGCGCCGTCCCGGACCGTCGGCGAGTACACCCGCTTCGAACGCGCCCGGATCCTCGGGGCCCGGGCCCTTCAGGTGTCGCTCGGCGCGCCGCTCCTGATCGACGTCCCCCCGACGCTCGTCGACCCGGTCGAGATCGCCGAACGGGAGTTCGCCGCCGGCCGGATCCCGATCACGGTCCGCCGCCGGGCGAACGATTAGACGCCCTAGATCCCGGCCTGGTCCAGCGCCTGCGCGCACGTGCACGTGGGGACCCGCCCGAGCGCGGGCAACAGGGTCGCGAGCACCCGGCCCATCTTCTCGGAGTTCTGCCGCATCGTCGCGGCGATCTCGGCGGCGTCGACCGGACGCTCGGCCCAGACGTCGAAATCGGTGACCATCGCCAGGCAGGCGTAGCAGAGCGCCCGCTCCCGCGCGAGCGTCACCTCCGGGACGAGCGTCATCCCGATGATGTCGGCGAACCCGCGGAAGAACGTCGACTCGGCGCGGGTGCTGAACCGCGGCCCCTCGACGCAGACGTACGTCTTGCCGCCCACGAACGGCACGCCGACCGAACGACCGGCCGCCGTCGCGGCGGCCGTGAGGTCCGGGCAGAACGGGTCGGCGAGCGAAACGTGGTAGACCTTCCCCCCGTCAAAGAACGTCGTCGGCCGCTGCTTGGTGAAGTCGACGAACTGGGACGGGAGGACGAACGCACCGGGGGCCAACTCCTCGCGGAGCGAGCCGACCGCGCTGACGGTGACGATCGCCTGCGCCCCCAGCGAGCGCAGGGCGTCGACGTTCGCCCGGTAGTTGACCCGGTGCGGGGGGATCGTGTGCCCGGGCCCGTGGCGGGCCAGAAAGAGGACCCGGACCCCGCCGACCGTCCCCTCTTCGATCGGGCCGGACGGTGCGCCCCACGGTGTCGCCACCCGGTGCAGCGTCGTCGTGCCGGAGAGGACCCCGGCGACGCCCGAGCCGCCGATCACCCCGACGGTCGTGCGCGGGACGGCCACGCTCACGTCCCCGCCGGAGGCCGGACCCGGGCGAGGTAGCGGGCCATCACGACCTCGCCGCGCGTCCGCTCGACGAGCGTGCGCGCCTGGTCCTGCTTCGGCTTCAGCTGGACGATCGCCCGGCTCGTGTCGAACCGCAGGAGCGACTGCGTCAGTTCCTCCATCAACCGCAGGTACCGCTCCGCCTCCTCGAGGTCGTCCTTCGCCAGGCGTTCGAGCACGAGGCGGCGTACCTCGCCCACCACGTCGCCGAGCCCGAGCAGGTACGGCTCCGGCTCGACGTCCAGCTCGGAAGGACCCGGGAGAGGTTGACGGTGGACGATCGCGCCGAGGAGGCACGCCTCGACCGCCTCCTGGAGCGCGTCGTGCGCGAGCGGCTCGTCGGCGCGCCCTTCCCGGCGCAGGCGCTCGGAGAGCTCGCCGAGCCCGGAGCGCACGCTCGCGAGCTCCGTCGCCTCCGCCGCGCCGACGTGCACGCGGGTCATCGTCGCCTGGGCGAGGCGCCGGAGCCGGCGCGCCTGCTGGTACAGTTCCTCCCGGCGCAGCTCGCGTTGGCGGAGGTGGACCTCGATCGAGCCGAGGACGGTCTCCCCGAGCGCGGGAGGTTCCGCCCCGGGGCTAGCGGAAGAGGGTGAACCTCGCGCCATCGTTCTGTCCGTCCAGGAGGCCGAGCCGGACCCCCGCGTCGAGCCACCCGTGGGCGTAGCTCACGGCGGCGAGCGCCCGCTCGCGGTCGCCCGCGCGCGCGAAATGTTCGGCGTCCGCGAGGTAGGCCCGCGCCATCCGCAGCACGTCGTCGGAGCCGCCGCGGAGGAACGACCGTTCGGGGACGCCCGGCCGCACGAGCTCGAGCGCCTCGTGCGTCAGTTTGAGGTACCGCTCGAGGAGGGCGGGGGGGTCCGGGGAGGAGCCGGTCATCCCTTCGGGACCTTCTCCCAGTCCTTGAGGAAGCGCGCGAGCCCGAGGTCGGTCAACGGGTGCTGGACGAGCTTCTCCATGATCGCGTACGGCATCGTCGCGATGTCGGCGCCGACCTTCGCCGCGTCGACGACGTGCACCGGGTGTCGGACGCTGGCGACGAGCACTTTCGTCGGCACGCGGTAGTTCCGGTAGATTGTCACGATGTCGCGGACCAGCTGCATGCCGTCCTGCCCGAGGTCGTCGAGGCGTCCGATGAACGGGCTCACGTACGTCGCGCCGACCTTCGCGGCGAGCAGGGCCTGCGGGGCGCTGAAGACGAGGGTCATGTTGACGCGCGTCCCCTCCTTCGCCAGGATCTTCGTCGCCTGGAGTCCGGCCGGGATCATCGGGATCTTCACGTAGATCGACGGGTGGAGCGCGCGCAGGCGGCGACCTTCCCGGAGCATCCCGTCCGTGTCGGTCGCCGTGACCTCCGCCGAGACCGACGGAACGCCGAGGGCGCAGATGTCGTGGAGGACGGCGTCGAACGTCCGGCCTTCCTTGGCGACGAGGGTCGGGTTCGTCGTGACCCCGTCGAGAATGCCGATCTCCCACATCGTCTTGATCTCGGTGACGCTCGCGGTGTCCAGGAACAGCTCCATCGCTCCTCCGACCTCCGTGCCCCTACCGCCGGGGGTTACTGAACCTTCCCCCGCCATCGCAGCAGCTCCCACGCCTCGTCGCGCAGGCGCTCGGGGGAGAGCTCCGGCCCGTCGGGGGTTCCGGAGGAGGCGCCGGGCTCGGCGACATCGGACCAACCGATCCTCCGAACCGGGACCGGGGCGTTCTCCGAGGCGATCGCCGCGACGTACGTGCCGATCCCGGTCGCCGCCGGCGCCGCCTCGATCACCAGCAGCGCTCCGGTCTCGCGGGCGGCCCGAACGATCGCCGCTTCGTCGATCGGTTTGAGGGAGGCGACATCGAGCAGGCGCACCCCGACGCCGACGCGGGCGAGATCGTCGGCCAAGGCCACCGCAGGCGCGAGCGCGCTCCCGTAGCTCACGATCGTAAGGTCCGCGCCGCTCCGGAGCTCTTCGGCGCGACCGATCGTCAAGCCGCCGGACGTCACGGTCGGCGCTTCCGGCGGGGGGAGGCGGACGTACGCCGTCCCCTCGCGCACGGTCAGCGCTTCGACGGCCGCCCGGAGGGACGCGGCATCGGCCGGCGCCAGGACGGTCATCGACGGGACCCCGCGCATCGTCGCGAGGTCGCTTCGAGCCGGCTCCGCCGCGCCGCCCACGCCGGGGGGAGCGGCGAGGAGCTTCACGTTCGCCCGCGGGGCAGCGACCTCGCGAACGAGCACCGGGAACGCCTCCCCCAGCAGGAACGGGGCCGGCGCTCGCAGGAACACCGGACCGGCGCCCCGGCCCTTCTCCCGGGCCCAGGCGGCGACCGCCTCCGGGGTCGGCGGCAGCCGGGCGTGGCGGTCGGAGAACCGCTGCGCGAACGGAGAGGGGGCTCGTCCCCCGGCGACCTCTACCTCGCCCAGCCACGTCGACGGAGAGCGTTCGGCCGCTTCGACCAGCAGCCGTTCGAGGTCGAGAGGACGGGCGCTCGCGGTCGCCTCGGCCATCAGTTCGGGCGGCCCCTCGCCGGCCTACGGGAGGCCTTCGGCGCCGCGCGCGCGGTACGCGATCCGGCCGGGCGGTGTTCCGCCGGGGCCGTTCGCGGGACGGCCTTGCGCGCCGGCGCCGCCGGGGTCCCTCCGTCGCGCAACGCCTTCAGCGTGCGCAGATCTTCGACGTACCGATCGTAGTCGTGGTCGTCCAGCGGCGTCTCCAGGTATCCGGGGACGTCGGCCCACCGCGCGTCCCGTACCAGCCGGCCGAACCCCTCGGCCCCGATCGACCCCTTGCCGATGTTCTCGTGACGGTCGAGATGCGAGGCGAACTCCCCCTTGGCGTCGTTCAGGTGGAACGCGCGAACGTTGGAGTCGCCGAACGTGGAGCGTACCCGGTCGACGAGCCCCCCGTAGCCCTCCTCGGTTCGCAGGTCGAACCCCGCCGCGAAGAGGTGGCACGTATCGAGCGCGACGCCGAGGCGCCGGGACCCCGGGACCCGAGCCAGGACCTCCGCGAGCTCCTCCAGGGTGGAGCAGAGCGTCGTGCCTTGGCCCGCGGCGTTCTCCAAGAGGAGCCGCGTCGGCGAGCGGGGGGTCGCGGCCAGGGCTTCGGTCAGGCTCGCCACGAGGGTGTCGATCCCGGCCTTCGTTCCGGTACCGAGATGCGCACCGGGGTGGAAGATCAGCCCGTCCACGCCGAGGAGGTCGGCGCGGGCGATCTCGTCCAGGAACGCCGCCCGGGACCGGGCGAGCATCTCGGGCTTCGGGCTGGCGAGATTCAGCAGGTAGCCGTGGTGGACCGCCGTCGCGCGGACCGGACCTTCCCGGACCGCCGCGCGGAACCGCTCCGCCGCTTCCGGCGAGACCGGAGGACCGTTCCACATCTGCGGGCTCTTGGAGAACAGCTGGAGGCACTCGGCGCCGATCCGCACGCCGTCCGCGACCGCTTCGGCCAACCCGCCGGCGATGCCGACGTGCGCCCCCAGCCGCATGCGACCCGCCGACGCGGGCCGGACGATTACCCTAGCGGGGCGTCCCGAGGTCCCGGAGGCTGACAGCTTTCCGCGGTTCCCGTAGGCTCGCGCACTTCAGTACCGCGCGGAACGCCAGTGGGCTTAACTGCCGGGTTCGGAATGGGACCGGGTGTTTCCCCACCGCTTTGGCCGTCAGCCAGCGGTCCCGAGCCGGGCGGTCTATTTAATCCTGCGCGGCGCGCACGGTGCCGAAGCGCCGGCGCACACCACCCGGTAAACCTTGATGTCGCCGCCGCCCTCGGGCGGGGCACCGGGGGCGGGACGACCGACCGTGGGCGACCAGGCAGCGGGCGCGGACGGTGCGCCGGAGATCGCCGAGTACCGCCTTCGCCTGAACGTTGATTTCGAGGGCCTCCGCTGGACCGGGGCCGTCGAGTTCGACCGCCCCGCTGGCGCGTCGCACGTGCTGCTCGACTGCGACGGCCCGCGCGTGACCGCGGTACGGGCGGGCGGGTCCGCCGTTCCCTTCACGCTCGACACGACGGAGCACCGGCTCCGGATCGAGCTCCCCCCGGGCCAGGGCGGGATCGCGGTCGATTTCGCCGGGACGGTCGAGACCCAGAATCTGTTCGGCTTGTACCGCTCCCG
>JASHXN010000050.1 GCA_030043505.1 Thermoplasmata archaeon | reverse complement strand
ACCTGCAGGCCGGTGAACTCGAGCACCGAGCGGTGCGCGCCGCGGGGGAGGATCCGGTAGAGGAACTGCGAGTGCCGGTTCGGGCCACCGATGTGCGTGTTCGTCCAGGAGAACTCGCGGGGGCGGAGCCGGATGAGCCGCTTCTTCGTCACGAAGCCGCGGTCGGTGCGGACGCGGTCCGTCAGGACGATCGTCCCTTCCGCCAGCCGGTCGATCCGGCGGTGGCCCTCGCGCCCCATTCGGCTCCAGTCGTCCGGCCGGTAGTCGACGCACCAGCGGTACGCTCGCTCGGCGCTCGCCGGGAGCGTCACCCGGAATCGGTACTCGAGCGTGACGAGGGGCATGCCCGACTCACTTGTACGTCGAGCGGTGGACGTTCTTCTCGTCGTCCGTGATCAGGATGCACTCGCCCTCGCACTCGAACAGGCACGCTTCGCAGACGATGCACTCCGGCCCGTGGATCGCGAGCGACTTTTCTCCGCGGAACTGGAACTTCGCCGCCACCGCGGCGTCGTCGACGACGTCCGGCACCTCGCCGCGCGGCCGGAGCTCGAAGACGTTCGTCGGGCAGACGTCCCGGCAGTGCGAGCAGCCGGTGCACTTCGCGATGTCGATGTCGACCTGGACCATGGGCGCTGCCGGGGTCTCGAGGCGCGGCGGCTCTTAGCCTTGCGTTGGAGGCGGAAGGACGAAACGGCCCCGTCCCGAGGCGGTGCGGCGCCTCTCCGGCGTCGCTCAACTGCCGCTCCGCCTCTCCCTCCCGCACGCGACGATGGGAATCGTATCGCTCGGCACCAGCGGCTGGGACTACCCCGAGTGGATCGGTCCCTTCTATCCCGCCCGCGGGGTGCCGGACAAGCTGCGGTTCTTCGCCTCCCGGTTCCCGATCGTCGAGGTGAACTCCACGTTCTACCGTCTCCCTCCGCCGTCGGTCGCGGCGTCGTGGGCGCGAAGAACACCGCCCCCGTTCCGGTTCGCGGCGAAATTCCCTCGGACGATCACCCACGACCTCCGCCTCCGGGGAACGGGCGAGGAGCTCGAGCGGTTCCTCGCCGTCTTGGCGCCGCTCCGCGCGGCCGGGAAGCTCGTCGCCGCGTTGCTCCAGCTCCCGCCGTCGCTGCCGTTCGACGAGCCGACCGTCCGGGCGTTCTACCGGTCGCTGCCGTCCGACCTTCCGGTCGCGGTGGAGTTTCGCGAGCGGTCGTGGCTCGCCCCAGTCTCGTACGATCTCCTTCGGGAGTTCCGCCTCGCCCACGTGGTCGTGGACGGCCCCCATCTGCCCGCCGTCCTGGAGGTGACCGCCCCGTTCGCCTACGTCCGTTGGCACGGTCACGGCGCCCCGCTGTGGTACGACTACACGTACTCCGCCGCCGAGCTCGCCGCGTGGATCCCGAAGGTGCGGACGCTCCAGGAGCGGACCGAGGCGGTCTACGGGTTCTTCAACAATCACTTCCGCGGGGATGCCGCCGTCAACGCCCGCTCGCTCTCCGAGCAGCTCGGCCTCCCTCCGCCCCGGGCGCCGTTCGCCACGCTGGACGCCGACTTCCCGTCGAGCGGCCCGGCCGACCGCTAGCCCGCTCGCTCGACGACCGGCTCGCACCGGACCGGGAAGTTCACCGACCGCGCGACGAAGCACTTCGCGTGCGCTGTCTCGTGCAGTTGCGCGGCGGTCTCCGCCGACCCGGCGGCGATCGTCACCCGCGGGTGCAGGACTGCCAGCGTGAAGTGCCCCTCGCCGCCCCGGCCGAGCTCGAGCGTCCCCTCGGCGTCGTCGACGTAGGCGGTGACGACGACCCCGGCCTCCGAGCAGAGGTGCAGGTACCAGAGCATGTGGCAGGAGGAGAGCGCGGCGACCAGCAGCTCGTCCGGATTGTGCCGGGCCGGGTCGCTCCGGGGGCTCAGCCCGGACGTCGCCAGGATCGGCGGCTTGCCGGCGATCACGATCGCGTGGTCGCGGCTGTAGCCGCGGTACTCCCGCGTCCCTTCGCCCAGGTTGCCGGTCCAGCGCACTGTCGTCCGGTAGAGGTGCGCCGGCACGTCCCGTCCGGGGGCCGGCGAAAGATAAGCGTGCCGCGCCCGCCGTTTCGGTCACCGGGAACGCTCCGTTCTCGCGCCGTTTCAGCGTCCCCTCCGCGGCCGCTTTAGAGCGGTCCGGCGGCTCGGAGCGAGGGAGGTGTTCGCACGTCCGCCTCGCTCTCCGTCGAGCCGGCACTCGCGCCGGAGCTGTTCGAGCCGATCGCTCCGGAGGAGCTGCTCGAGCCCTCGGTCCCGGCCGGGCCGGGCGCCCGCGGTCCGCCGTCCCCCTCCTCCCCGTCGACGTTCGCTGCGCCCCGCGCCGCCCGCCGTCGGGGACGGACCCGGCCGATCCTGCCGGCGGAGCCGGCGCTGTACCCGTGGCTCGCCCGCCGGTTCTCGCCCGGTGAATTGACCGTCTGGGCCGGTCCGCCCTCCGCGATCGAGCCGCTCCTCGAATGGCTCTACGTCGGCAGCGCCCGGGCCCGCGGGCGGGTCTCCCTGCTCGAGGGGGCGAACCGGTTCCAGCCGTACCGGATCGGCGAGCTCGGCCGCGCGGCCGGCCTCGACGCGGGCGAGACGGTCCGTCGCATCCGCCTCGCCCGGGCGTTCACCGCCTACCAGATGGTCGCGCTCGTCGACCGGTGGCTCGCCGAGCTCCGCCGGCACCCGCCGACGCTCCTGGTCGGCCACGACCTCCCTGCGCTGTTCACGAACGACGAGATCCCCGCGGAGGAGCAGGTCGGGCTGCTGCGCCGGATGGCGCGCGGCCTCGCGGCGGTCCTCCGCCGGAGCGACGCGCCGCTCCTCCTCACGCTCGGACCGGACGGCGCCGCCCGGTTCCCCGGCCTGGTCGACGAGGGGCCGCGGTGGGCGGACTACGTCACGGTCGTGCGGGGGCCGACGTCGCTCCGCCTCCGCGCGCTGCGCGCGGACGCGCGCCTCACGCTCGTCCCCCGGTCGGCCGGCCAGCTCGGCCTGGAGTCGTTCGGCGGCGGTTCGGCCGCCGAGGAGGTGCTCGCGTGGGGCGTACCGTTCCGACGTACCGCCAGGCGCTCGAGGAGCGGCTGAAGCGCTGGGACGCGTTCGCCCGGCTGCTCACCGACCCGGCCGACCGCGCCGCGTTCGAGCTCGTCCGCACCGGGGCGCGCCGGTACGTCGCGCAGGCGACGTACGTCGGGAGCCCGGATCTGCTGGAGGCGATCCTCCTCTCCGTCCTCACCGACCTCGCCGGACGGGTCCCACCGGCGCCGCCCTCCCGCCCCGCCCGCCGCTGACCGTGGCCGGGGATCCCCCGGCGCCGGACGGCTGGCTGCTCGACATCACGGAGAGCGCCGACGGCCGCTCGGTCGTCCTCTGGGTGAAGGAGCGCGCGGACGGGCGCGTCCACCGGACCGCGATCGAGTACCGACCGCCGTTCCTCGTCACCGGGGCGCGCGCCGAGCTCGTCCGGCTCGTCGCCCGTCTTCGCGACGACCCCCGGGTCGCCGTCGCCGAGCTCGCCGTCGGCCGTCCGTCCCTCTACGACCGGCGGCGCGGCCCGGTCGTGCGGGTCGTTCCGAGCGCGAACCCGGTGCGACGGGCTCTCGCCCGCGCGATCGACGCGGGCGGCGGCTACCGCGCGTTCACGCTGTACGACGTCGACCTCACCGCGCCGCAGCTGTACCATCTCGCCCACGGGCTGTACCCGTTCGCCCCGGTCGCCGGCCACGGCACCGCGCTCGTCCCGACCGAGCCGGCGGAGGCGGTCGACTACGCCCCGCCGCCCCTGCGCGTCGCCCGGCTCGAGGTGACGCTCGCCGGGAGCCGGCGGGGCCGCCTCCCCCCGGTCGACGGGCGGATCGGCACGATCCGGCTCGGGAGCGTGACGCTGGACGGGCCGGAGGAGGCGCTCTTGGGCGCGTTCGTCGCCGAACTAGCGCGCGCCGAGCCGGACGTCCTGCTGACCGACGGCGGCGACGCGTTCGAGCTCCCGTGGCTGTACCGGCGGGCGGCGGCGTGCGGCTTCGGCCCCGCGACCTTCGCGCTCGGCCGGGAGGCGGTCCCGTTCGGGGCGGTGCGGCCGGCGCGTTCGTTCACCTCGTACGGGCGGGTCCTCCACCGCGCCCCGACGTACCCGGTCCCGGGGCGGTTCCACATCGATCGCGGCAACTCGTTCCTGTACGACGACGCCGAGATCGCCGGCCTGGTCGACGCCGCGCGCCTCTCGCGGCTGTCGCTGCAGACGGTCGCGCGCCAGTCGCCGGGGACGTGCTTCACCGCGATGGAGATGGCGCACGCCCTCGCGCAGGACGTCCACGTACCGTGGAAGAAGAACCGGCCCGAGGAGTTCCGGACCGGCGCGAGCCTGATCGCCTCCGACCGCGGCGGGGTGATCCTGCTGCCGCCGGTCGGCGTCTACGACCGGGTCGAGGAGTTCGACTTCGCGAGCCTGTACCCGCACCTGATGGTCCGCAAGAACCTCTCCGCCGAGACGCTCAACTGCCGGTGCTGTCCGGCGAGCCCGCTCCGCGCCCCCGGGCTCGGCTACCGCTCCTGCACGCGCCGCCGGGGCCTGATCCCGCGCACGCTCGAGCCGCTGCTCACCCGCCGTCTCGCCTACAAGGCGGCGCTGAAGGCCGGCGGGCTCGCGCCGGACGAAGAACGGCGGCTCCGCCACCGGGTCCGGATGCTGAAGTGGATCCTCGTGACCGCCTTCGGCTACCAGGGCTACCGCAACGCCCGGTTCGGGCGGATCGAGTGCCACGAGGCGATCAACGCCTACGCGCGCGAGCTGCTCGCGACGCTGATCGCCGACGCCGAGCGGAGCGGCTACCGGGTCGTCCACGGGATCGTCGACTCGCTCTGGCTCCGGCCGGTCGCGGCGGAACGGCCGCCGGACGCGGAGGCGTTCGCGCG
>JASHXN010000049.1 GCA_030043505.1 Thermoplasmata archaeon | reverse complement strand
CCGACGAGACCGCCGGCGCCCGCCCCGACGATCCCGGCGACGGCGAGCAACTTCAGCACGTTCCGCTTCGTCTCGTCGACGTCCCCCTCGGGGTCGACCGCGGCGACGCGCCGGAGCTGGCCGACGGGGAAGTCGAACGCGGGATTCCGCGCCTCGACGAACGGGCAGGAGCCGGGGCAGTCGAGGGACGGGTTCATCCGAGCGTCCTCCCGCGCGTGTCCGGGTGCGCGTCGTCCGCCTCGTGCGGGTCGGGGACCGTCGCTTCGCCCGGAAGCTCGGCCCGCTCGCTGCCGTAGTAGACCGCCCAGGTGATGCCGACGCCCATCAGCACGACCAGGATCTCCGTCAGCTCCACCACCTGGTCCGGGGACAGCGCGCTCACGGCAACCCCCGCGGGACGTTGTCGAAGTACGTCGCCGACCAGCTGGCGACCGGGTAGCCTCCGGTCGACGGGAGAGGGATCGGGAACGCGGGCTCGGCGGGGGCGGGCGCCGTCGGAGCTACGCGCACCGCCGCCGGGATCCCGGGGCGGGCGGCGCCGACGACGTCGACCCCGAGCAGCGCGGCCCGCAACGACGCCGGGTTCGCCCCGGCGGAGAGCGGAAGGTCGGCCGCTTTCGCGACCTCGCTGAGCAGCTCCTGCTTCAGGCGGACGACCCGGCCGTACCAGCGGCCGAACTGGCGCACCGTCGGCCCGCTGTTCGGTCCGAGGAGCAGGAACGCCCCGAGCCCGAGGATGACGAGCCAGTCGATGTCGGAGAAGAGCGCCATCAGCTCACCCTCCCGCGACCGCGAGCCGGGGCGGTTCGCGCGCGTCGCGCCGTCGCTCCCACCGCTGGGCGAAGTACGCGCCGCCGAGGTAGAGGCCGATCATCGGGAGCGCGATGAGCGTCATCGTGATCCCGGAGTTGTCGGGCGTGACGATCATCCCGAAGACGAACGCCCCGAGGACCGCTCCGCGCCAGTGGCGGCGCCACGCCGACGCCCGGACGACCCCGAGCCGGGTGAGGGCGTACAGGAACACCGGCAATTCGAAGACGACGCCGAAGGCGAGCGAGTAGAGCAGCGTGAACGTGACGAACGACTGCACGCTCAGGACGGGCGCGAGGCCCATCCCCGCCACGTACTCGAACAGCAGTCGGTAGGTGAACGGCGTCAGGATCAGGAATCCGGCGGTGAACCCGATGGCGAACAGAACGGTCGCGGGGATCCCCACGCCGCGCAGGAGCGCCCGCTCGTTCCGACGGAAGGCGGGCATGAGGAACGCCCCGACCTCGTGGACGATCCACGGCATCCCGACGACGATCGTGAGCAGCAGGCCGATCTCCATCTGCGCGACGATCGAGTCGGCGACCCCGACGTTCAGCAGCGTGACGTTCGCCGGCAGCTGGTAGCGCACCATCGCGCGGAACACCTGCGCGGTGATGTTGTAGAACGGGCTCGGCCACGGGTAGGCGAACGGCACCGAGATTCCGAACAGCCGGAAGCGGAACGGGACGAGCTTCACGAGCAGCGTGAAGCCGAAGATCGCCGCGAGGACGACCCCGATCCGGATCACCCGGCGTTGAACCTCCTGGACGATCGCCAGGATGCGCTGGAGGTCCCCCACGGCCCGTCGCTCCGACGCTCACCACCCGGTAGCTCTCCCGCGCGCGCGCGTGCGTTCGTCGTCTCGGCAACCCATCTGCGCCCCCGGCGTCGTTCGGGGGCTAGTGGGCAGGACCCGGCGGCGCGGCCGCGGCGCTCGCGGCCTGCTCGGCCTTCAACTCTCGCTCGACCTCGATCCGCCCGCGCTTGAACTCGCCGACCGACCGACCAAGGCTGCGGGCGAGCTGAGGGATCTTGCTCGAGCCGTAGAACAGGATCCCGGCTACGACCGCGATGATCAGCCAGTCGTCCACAGAGTCGAACATCGCCGTCCTCGGGGCGAGCACCCGACCTCGGTCGATATGGCGTCCGTATTGGGCGACCCCACCGGTGCGAACGATTCGGACTCGTCGCGGATAAAGCCGGAGCGCGGCCGTCACGGCCGCCGCGAGATGGGTCCCTGACCGGCGTCCGCCCGACCTCGGAGATACGCACGTCCCGGAGGGTGACGGCCGCCCCGGCCGACCGCGGCGGATCCGCTACGCCGCCTCGACCAGGACGGTCTCGTTCCCGGAGGCGACCGCGCGGTCGATCGCCAGCTCGGCCAGCAGGTCCACGCAGACGCTGCTGCGCTCGAGCAGGTGCCGGGCGAGCCGCGCCGACGCCGGCCCCTTCGCGGGCGACAGGGCGCGACGGGGGTCGATCGTCAGGCGCAGCTCTTCGCCGGCCTGGTAGACCTCGCACGCCCGACCGAGGGAGCGCTGCATGAGCGCGTCGACGACGTCCTTGAGACGGTCCTTCACCTCGGGGATGCGGGCGACGAACGGAGCCCCGACCTCCGCGCCCAGCTTGTCCGCCTCGGCGTTGAGCAGCGAAAGCGCCTCGCTGTAGCAGGAGGCGAGCTCCTCCAGCGCGTGCACGACGACCCGCCACTCGAGAAGCTGGCGCGGGTCCGGGCTGCCGATCCGGCGGGCGAGCGCCCAGTCACGGCTCGCCAGGAACAGTTGTCGGACCAGCAGCGAGAGGACCTTCTTCGCCTCCTCGCCGAGCGTGGCGCCCCGGCGGCTGCGCGCGCGGCGCCGGACGACCTCCTCCATCTCCTCGAGGAAGGCGACCAGGATCATCTTCATCCGGGCGACGAGCTGCGGCAAGCCGTACTTCGACGGGTCGATGAAGTTCTGGAGGACGACGCGGTTCGGCTCCTGCGCGACGACGGAGACGCCGAGGAGCCCGCGGGCCGCCTCGACGACCTCCTCCACCCGCTCCGGCCCGAACGCGACGCTGGTGCGGATCTCGATCGAGTCGTGGCCGGCACGGTACGCACCTACGATCAACCGTTCGAGCACGCCGTCGGTGTCGAACGACGGCGCCTGGACGAGGTACGGCGCCGTGCTCCCGACGGCGCCGGGGGCGGGCGCCGGCTTGAGGTAGAGCGCCCCGTCGTCGTTCTGGTCGAAGACGACCAGATCGCCCGGCCGCAGGTTCATCGCCTCCGCCCACGGCTTCGGCAGCGTCACCGCGATCGACGAATGTCCCGCTTTCAGTACCCGGCGTTCACGGTTCGGGGTCGCCCATGCCATCGAGTTGCCTCAGACCTACTACGGCCTACGTAGGTTACGCATCGAGGCTCTTGAACCTTGCGCGCCGCCGGCCGGCGGCCGGGCGCTTAGGGAGGCAACGGGGGACGGGGCGGCGCGTACGGGTCCGCGGGCGGCGCCGCGGGCGGCTCCGGATAGCCGAGCCGCTCGGGGGGCATCTCGTGCTCGGATCCTTCCCGCTTGCCGACGACGAAGCCGAGGACGATGGCGAGGACCGTCAGGGAGACGATCGTCCCCACGATGATGAACAGCGCCAGACCGGGCCCGGGGGAGCCCGACGCGAAGCTGAGGTTCACCGGCAACAGTTCGCCGAACGCGACGTAGCCGTACATCCCCTGCTCGAAGTGGCCGGGTTCCATGCAAACGAATTCGTACCACGAGCGGAACGACACGGGCGCGATCGTCGTCGTCTTGCTGTAGAGGCCGGACGTCGCGGTGGCGTTGACCAGCGTGCCGTGGGACTGCACGATCATCCCGAGCTGTCCCGTGGTCACCGAGGCGTAGTCCGGAATGCTGACGTTCGGCCAATCGATGAGCGTGAACGTGTGCGGCGAGCCCGTGTCGGAGTCGAAGAACGACAGCGTGATCGTCGTGTTGAGCGGGAGCTCCTCGAACGCCCGCTGGTTGTAGGTGTAATGCGCTTCCGCCGAGATCGACAGCGTCGAGGAGGTGTCGACCTCCACGGGCTTCGCCACGACGACCCGGCCCGTGAACACCCCGACCGCCCCGGCGGCGACGACGGCGAGCGCGACGGCGACGACCAACCAACCCCAACCCCGTTGCCGTTTCGCCATCGCTTCGCCGGTGGTGTACCGAGGTCCGTCAGCCGAGGGTGGATTGAAACCCCCTCTGTATGTATCCGGTCCGCGCCCGGCCACCGAGGGTAGGGGCCGCCCCGGGCTGCGATACGAACGCGGGGAATAAGTAGCCAAGGTCGCCCCTTCCGGCTGTGCGGGAGCTCGGGGGCGTTGCCGCCGTCGCCGGCCCGGCCGTCAGGGGGTTGGTCGCGCACGCGACCGAGTCGAACCTGCAGTTGACCAGCCCGCTGGTCTGGGTGATGGTCGCCCTCAGCGTCGCCGGCGCGCTCGTCACGTTCTCGTTCCTCGTCTACGCGATCGTCCGGTTCCGCGACCCGGAGACCCGGAGGCGCCGGTATGGTTGAGAAACTGGAGATCGCCTGGACCCTCGCGGTCGTCGGCCTCCTCGCCGGA
>JASHXN010000003.1 GCA_030043505.1 Thermoplasmata archaeon | reverse complement strand
CCGATGACGGCTACCTACCGCTCCTCGACGCCCCGGAGGCGGTCGACGTCACCAGCGCCGTCCTCGAGTCGGGGGAGACCCCGCCGCTGCTCGGCATGGTCCGTCACCCCGAGACCCGACCGGTCTCGCTGCTCGAGCTCGTCCGCGCCTTCGGCGAAGCCGAGGCCGACGCCCGCCAGTCGCTCAAGGTCCAACAGCTCCGCGACCGGCTGCGCGAGGAGCAGCGCTCCCCGCCCGAAGTGATCGTCCACGGCGACATCCCCGAACGCGACCTTCAGGACGCGTGGGAGGAGGCCGTCCGCCACCCGCTCGGCGAGCCGTTCCCGTTCCTGGAGCTGTGGCCGAAGGAGGCCGGCCGCGACCGTCTGGTCGCCGTCTTCCTCGCCGTCCTGTTCCTCGCCCGCGAGCGGTCGCTGGAGCTCCACCAGGAGACGCTCGGCGCCTCCCCGATCCTGCTCGTCCGCACCGCGGAGGCCCGGCACACTGTGGCGGAGGAGAGCTGAACGATGCCGTCGAAGCTGGACGACCTCGTTTTCGAGGTCGAAGCCGTGCTCTTCGCCGCGGGCAAGCCGCTCTCGCCGCGGGAGCTCGCCGAAGCGCTCGCCGTCGACGACCCCCGCCCCGTGGCGAAGGCGGTGAAGACGCTGGAAGAGACGTACCGCAACCGGCAGTCCGCGCTGGAGGTCCGCCGCGTCGGCGACCGCTACGCGCTCCAGCTGCAGGAACGGTACGTGCCGACGGTCCACGCCGTCACCCCCGTCGAGATGACGCCCCGGACCCTCCGGGCGTTGACGCTCGTCGCCTACCACCAGCCGATCCTCCAGAGCGTGCTCGTCCGGATGATCGGCGACGTCGCCTACGAGGAGGTGCAACGGCTCCGGGGCCTCGGTCTCGTGCGGACCGAGCCGAAGGGGCAGACGCTCGAGCTCGCGACCACGAAGCGGTTCGCCGAGTACTTCGGCATCGCCTCGAGCCGGCCGGAGGAGATCCGGCGGATCCTGCAGGAGAAGCTCGGCGTCGCACCGGCCCCCCCTGCGGGCGCGCTCGCGGAAGCGCCGCCCGGGCTCGACGGCCCGTCCGACCCCGGGGCGTCGGCCCCCGAGTCCGAGGCGCCCGCCGTGGCGCCGCCGCCTACATAGCGCCGCACGCCGGGCAATGCCCGGCTTCGGCGGGCCGGTCGGCCCCGCAGTACGGGCAGGAGAACGTCGCCGTCGGGGCGATCCCCGTGGGCGGACCGATCGTCGCCCACGCCGGCGGCTGAACGACGTAGGCGGAGGGGGCCGAGCTCCGTGCCGCCGAACGGCGGCGGGAGCGAACGGCGTACACCGCCACGAGGACGGCGACCACCCCGACCGCGACGAGCGCCGCGACCTCCGTGAGGGTCCAGCCGGACGACGACGTGGGCGGGAGCCCGGGGGTCGGGCCGACGTACTGGTAGTCCGCGACGGTCGTGTTCTCGTCCGCGGCGACCAGCAGCGCGGCCGCCTTAATCCCGCCCCAGCCGGTCGCCGCGTCCCAGCCCGGCGCCGCCGCGAACAGTGCGTTCTTGCCGTGGACGACGTCGAGGAACGGGTCGCTGTTGTTCGTCGACGGGTTCGCGGCGTAGAAGCTCGCGATGCGGTACAGTTCGGGGTCCAGGAAGCCGAGCCCGGTCCGTCCCCCAAGGAGCGTGGCGTTCTCGTACGCCACCACGTCCCCGAGGACGCCGGCGAAGAGGGGGGCCGCGATGCTCGTGCCGCCGAGGACCTCGAAGTACGGGACGCCGGTGGCGTTCGCGCTCACGAAGGTGATCGTGTTGTTCGCCGCCATTGCGACATCCGGACCCGCCCGTCCGAGACGGCTCGCCCCCTGGCGCTCGGTCGCGTTGACGATCGGGGGTTGCGCGGCCGAGTGGAACTGCCAGGACGGCTCGGCGTAGATCAGGCTGATCCCGCCCTCGGAGCCCGCGAACTCCCCGTTCGTGCTTTCCTCGTACCAGACCGTCTGGGAGGAGATCCCTTCGATGGACGGATCGTAGCTCACGTTGATCGAGTCGCCGTGGAACGTTCCCGTCGGGGAACCCGAGAGCTGGAGGGAGACCCCGCCGACCGAGACCGAGCCGTTCGTGTCGAACGCGGCGGTGGCGGGCCACACCGGCGCCGCCGACTCACCCTTCGCGTTCAGCCCCGTATCTCCCTGGTCGCCGCTGGCGGCGACGATGGTGACGCCCATCGCGGCGGCTTCGGTGAGCTCGGCGTCCCACGACGAGCTGTTCAGGTCGTCCAGACCGTACGACACCGAGACGACCGCGAGCTTCGCGTCCGGGTACGTGTGGCCGAGCGCCGCGGCGAGGTCGTCCGCGAAGTACGCGGCGATCGTCGGGGCGGTCGGCGGGAACCCGGTGTAGAAGGCGGCCGCGCTGAAGTAGAAGTTCACGAGCTCCGCGCCCGGCGCGAGACTGCCCGCCATCTCGAGGTCGAGCGAGTTCTCGACCGAGTAGCCGAGCGAGTCGTTGAGCACCCCCGGCGACCCGGGTGCGGGCGGGGTCGCGACGCCGGGAAGGGCGACCGGCACTCCCGAGATGTGAGGCAAGGGCCAGCCCGCGGGGAACGTGTCGTTGTAGTACGCGTCCACGACCTCGGGGTCCCACGGAGGGAGCGCCGTAGAGGTCGACTCGTTGTAACCGCTGCCGCCGAGCGTCGCGATCGCGACATGGTCCGGGTACGTCGCCCCGGCCATCCCGTGGGCCCCCGGGAGCAGGGCCGGTACCCCGTACGCCTGGGCGTAGTCGGTCCCGATGTACCAGTCCTGGAGACCGTCGCGAACGAACGCCGGCCTAGCGCTCGTGACCGGCAGCTCCGGCGACTCCACGGTGGTAGAGACCTGCGCCGGCGCCGGCGCGGCACCCGC
>JASHXN010000048.1 GCA_030043505.1 Thermoplasmata archaeon | reverse complement strand
AACTACAACTGGGTCGCGAGCGCCGCCGGCTACAACGCCTCCCCTTCGCACGGGGCCGGCACCTCCCCCGTCGAGCACAACGCCACGGTGCGGTTCACCGCCCTCGCCGCGACCTCGCCCGCTTCGTTCCCGACGACCTACTTTGCCCTCGCCGCCCTGGCCCTGCTCGCGGTCGTAGGATTCGCGTTGTTCTTCTGGGAGCGCGGACGAGCCCCGAAGCCGCCCCGGCCGATCGCGCCGGCGCCGGCCGTCGCCGCCCCCGCCGCCGCGGCCCCGGCCGCCGGGCCTGCGCCCTGGGAAGAGACGCCGGCCGACTCCGAAAAGAGCGACCCGTACCGCAAGAACCCTTGAACGGCCCGGCCCTGCCGACCTCGTGGCCGGCCGGGACGACCTGCGCAACGCTCCCCCGGCCCGCTCGCCGGACGGCGCGGCACTGAGGTCCATGGACGTGAGTGCGTCGACCGGCACGGCCACGGCGAACGGAGGCCCGTCGGGCGCGGGCCGTCTGGTGCCGTTCCCGGCGCGCCGCCTCGCGGTCGCCGCCGCGTGGATCGGCACGACGCTCGTCGGGCTGGGGCTCGCCTCCGCGGTCTGGGGCGCCCCCGAGATCTACCCCGGGATCCTCCCCGGCTACGACCCCCCGTTCCTCGTGGTGGCCGGGATCCTGCTGCTGGTCCTCGCGCCCCGGATCCTCGAGCGCACGTCGGCGGCGTGGCTCTTCTCCGTCTTCGCGGCGGTCGTGTCGGGGATCGGCGCCGTCGTGAGCCCGAACTACTACTCGCTCCCCGCGGCGCTCCTCGTCATCGGCTTCGGCGCGCTCATGGTGCGTTCCCGCGGCGGCTTCTACCGCGCGAGCCCGCAACGGTCGGGGGCCACCGAGCTCGCGGTGATCGTCGCCGGGCTGATGTCGTTGTTGTTCGGCACGGTCGGCGCCCGCTGGCTCGGCAACGAGTTCACCCCGAACCTGAAGGGGTGGGCCGAGGCGCTCTACTTCACCGTCACGACGATCTCGACCAACGGCTCCGGGATCGAGCCGGCGACGGACGCCGCCCGCCTCTTCGTCGTGGGCCTCATCCTCCTCGGCGTGGGAACGTTCTTATCGGCCATCGTAGTGCTTTTTCTCCCGTTCGTCGAGCGCCGGTTGAACCGGCTGACCGAGCGGCTGGAACGGGCGCAAATGCACGAGCTCGAGCAACACGTCATCGTCTGCGGCGCCTCAGCGGAAGCGACCGCGACGGCCCGGGCGCTGCGCGCCTCCGGCGCCCGCGCGGTCGTTCTCTCCACCGACTCGCAGGTCGTCGACCTCCTCCGGTCCGAAGGGTTCCGGACCCATCTGGGGGACCCGTCCGTGGAGGAGGACCTGCGCTCGGTCGGGATCGGGCGTGCGCGCGCCCTCGTCGTCGCCCAGGGGTCGGACGCGGAGAGCCTGCTGACCGTGATCACCGCGCGGGCGCTCCAGCCCGGGCTGCGGATCGTGGCGATCGCCTCCTCCGAGACGAGCATCCCGAAGCTGCGGAAGGCCGGCGCGAACGAGGCGTTCAGCGTGGTCGGCGTCGCGGCACAGTTGATGAGCACCGCCGCCCTGGCCGGGGTCGCGCCGGGGGCCGGTAGGGATCCCGCCGGGGCGGCTGCGAGCTAGCGAGAAGAGCCGTGCCGCCTCGTCGTCCGGCCCCGAAGGAAGCGCGGACGCCGCCGACCGAGCGGCTGCGGATCGAGCTCGACCTGGCCCACGAACTTCTGCGGCCGTCGCGCATCCCGGTCCTGCGTCAGATCGAAGCGTTGCTCCGCGAGCAGGAGGTCGAGGAGCAGGGGAGCCTGCTCGTCCGAGCCTCCGAGCTCCTGCACGAGCTCGGCGACGCCGGCTTCGAACGGGTCGACCACTGGGAGCTCTCCCCCGGGGGATGGCTCCCGTTGCCCGAGCCCGCCCACCGGGGGAAGGTCGAGCCGGTCGGCCACGTCCTCCGGGCCCTGGAGAGTCGGGCGTGGGCGTCGCTCGCCCACGCGGACGCGTTCGCGGTGCGCCTCTCCGACGCCGACGGCCGGAGGGCCGACGCGCGGGTCCTGCACCTGCACCGGGAGCGCGAGCACTCGATCAGCGTCGAATTGTGGGACCCGCCCGCCGCTGCGGAGGTCCGCCGGCTGATCGCCCGTCTGCGAGCCCGCTTTGCTCCGCTCCGGGTCCGCCTTCGACACGAGGGCGTGTGATACCTCGAGCGCCTCCGGGGCGCCCGGCGGCCGACGGCCGACCATGATCACGGAGATCGTGGCGGCGATCGCCGTCGCGTTCGCCCTCACGGTGATCGAGCTGACCGAGGTCGTCGTCCTCGTCTTCGCGCTCGGGGCCGAGCACGGGACGATCCGGCACGGGGCCCTCGGAGCGGTCGCGGGCCTGGCCGTCGTCGGGGTCGCGGCCCTCGCGACGGGCGCGGCGATCCTTCGGCTCCCGCACGAAGTGCTCCTCTGGACGTCGGCCGTGCTGCTGTTCGGGTTCGGCGTCTTCCTGTTCCGGAGCACCCTGCGCACGTACCGGCGTGAGCAGGCGGCCCGCGCGGGAACGCCCCCGCCCCCGCGGTCCCACGCCGGCCTGCAGTTCGCCGGTGGATTCGCGATCGGCGCCGTGGAGGCGACCGAGGTCGTGGTGGTCCTCCTCGCCCTTACCGCCGCCGGCGAGGGGGCGGAAGCGGTCGCGGGAGCGGTCCTGGCCGGGGTCCTCCTCGTCGCGGCGACCGCGCTCGTGCACGAGCAGATCCGTCGGATCAAGAGCGGAACGCTGAAGGCCGGGGCGACGGGGATCCTGTTCGCCTTTGCGACGTTCTGGCTCGGCGAGGCGATCGGGCTCCGCTGGCCGGGCGGGGACCTGGTCCTGCTCCCCTTGTTCGCCGTGGCGTTCCTCGTCGTCCGGGGGACGCTCGCGGTGGCGCTCCGCCCTAGCGCGGCGCCGTCGGCGTCTACGTAGGGCCCAAAGGCGCCGAACGCGCGACGGGGCCTATACCGCCGCTTCGACCGAGTGAATGCTCGGGAACGCGAACGGCACGAGCTCCCAGCGGGTGCCGCCGTTCGGACTGACGAACAGCTGCCCGGTCGTCGTCCCCACGTAGATGCCGGCCGGGTCGAGCGCGTCCGACGTGATCCCCTCCCGCTGCACCCCGAAGTCGCCGGGGAACTGCTTCGGCGGGACCATCTTCTGCCAGCGGCGGCCCTTCTCCGTCCAGCGCATCACCTGGAAGTGGCCGTCCGCCGTGACGCGCGCCTCCCCGGTGAGGGGGACGAAGTACGCGGTCCCGGGCTGAGCGGCCGGCGACGTGACGCAGAAGCCGAAGTCATCCTTCGGTCCTCCCTTCGCCTTCCCGATCCGGTCCCAGGCGCCGTCCATCGCCTCCCGGTTGACGTAGATGCCGCCGTGGTCCTGGCGGTACGAGACGTCCGGGTTCGACGGGTCGAGCACGACGTGGTGGACGCACTGGCCGACCGTGGGGTAGCGGTCCGGGTTGAACGGGGCTTCGACGTTCCGGTTCGTCGGGCGCCAGTGCTCGCCGCCGTCGTCGGTCCGGAACGTACCGGCCGCCGACATGCCGACGTACATCCGGCGTCGGTCGCGCGGGTCGATCAGCACCGTGTGCATGCACGCGCCGCCGGCGCCCGGGCCCCACTTCGACTTCGTGGAGTGCTCGTTGATCCCGGGAACGGGGCTCCAGCTGTCGCCCCGGTCGTCGCTCCGGAACAGCATGTGCGGGTCGACCCCGACGAAGACCGTCTTCGGCTCGGACGGGTGCCCGGGAGAGATGTGCCAGAGGTTCGTCACCGGCCGGATCGGCGTCGCGGTCGGGTTCTGGTCGTCGAAGATCGGCTCCCGCTGCTTCTGGACCGGGGTGAGCGGCGTGGCGACCTCCTTCCAGCTCTTCCCCCAGTTGACGGACCGGTAGACGATCGGGCCCCAGAAGCCGCTGTTGACGGCGGCGTACAGCGTGCCGGGCGCCCGGGGGTCGGCGACGACGTGGTAGATGTCCCGGCCCGAGTTCGAGACCGGCCGGACGACCCACTTGCGCCGCTGGGTGTTGCTCTCGACGATGTACGTTCCCTTGCGCGTCCCGACCAGCACGCGGACCTTCTTCTCTGCCATCGCGGATGCTCCGTCCCTGCCGTCGATCCCGGTGCGGCGTTACCCTCCGGCGATCGAATGCAGGATATCGACCGTACGGACCCCCGCGAGGGAGGCGGCGAGCCCCTCCCCGCCGGTCACGTCCTCCCCGTCGACGAACACCTTGACGTACCGCCGCAGCGCGCCGGTCTCGTCCCGGAGCTTGTAGCGCAAGCGGGGACACTGCCCCTCCAGTTCGTCGAGGAGCGCGGTGACGGTCGGGGCGTCCGAGCGGAACAGCGTCTTCGGGACGAACTCCCGGAGCATCGCGTCCAGGTGGACCTCGGCCATCGTGCCGGAATCCCGCCGGGAGCGATAAACCCACCCGGAGCCCCGAAATCCCTGAAGGAGAAGGAGGAAAAGGTTGGCTCGAGGGGGGCTTCGCCGACCTAGACCGGGAACACCTTGCGGCCGTAGGTGTGGTTGGTCATGTCGGCCGTCCCCTTCAGCCACCAGATCAAGCCCGTGAAGATCCACAGGCCGCCGGTCGCCCACTCCTCACCCGAGGAGATGGTGTGGCCGCCGCCGAGCTGCCACGTCTCGACGAGCACGAGCAGCAACGCGATGATCAGGAACAAAAAGCCGAAGAACGCCGTCCAGCCCTTCTTCATCGAGCTGATCAGGAACGTCAGGGTGAACAGCACCCAGATGAATCCCCAGCCCGCGATCGCGAAGGCGCCGACCCCGGGCGCCGAGGCGGCGTAGCCCGCGAGGGCGCCGCCGACCGTTCCCCAGGAGAGCCAGAACGCGCCGTAGCCGAGGAACGCCGCGCCCCAGTAGGGGTGGTCGCGGAGCAGTCCGATGATCCCGAGGATCACCAGGAGCAGACCGCCGAACGCAAGGTCCGTGATGGCGTTGGCGCCGGGGGTGGCGACGAAACCGTTGCTGTACGGTTTCGGTAGGGCGGCCAATCCGAACAGGATCGACGTCAACCCAAAGACGAGGAGTCCCAGGATCGAGATCCCCGCCCAACTATTCGTCGTCGTGCTGCCCGGTGCCCCGGACATGCTGCCCGACCCCCCCATGGGGGAGGCCATCGCCGAGTCGGTCGCTGGCATGTTGCCGTCACGACGCGGGGTCCGGGTACATAAAACCCGCCGTTTCTACGGCATCTCCGTGCCACGGTTTGGGACGGTCCTCTCTCTCGTGAATTGGGCGTCCGGACCCCGACCTTAAGGCCCCAGGCGACTCCGGGGGTTCGGATGCAGGATCGCGAGGAGCTCAGCCGCATCGTCTTCGGCCAGACCCGGGTCGTGCTCACCCGGGACCTGTCGGTGATGAACCCGAACCTGGTCCCGGGCTCGCAAGGGCTCGTGATCGGCAAGCTCGCGAACTACACGCTGAAGGTCTCGTTCCCGAAGGTCACCGTCGGGGTCAATTGGCGCGACTGCGACATCGTAGAGGGGAAGACCGGAATGCCGACGGAAGCCGAGCAGCCCCGGGTCATCCCGACGCCGCGCCACATGGGTGAGGAGTAGCGTGATCCTCTACCGGATCCCGGCCAGCAGCTCCGGGAAGTCGGACCAGCGATCGAACCGGTACGGGGTCGGCGGCGAGTTCCACCCGGCCGGCAGGAACAGCTGACGGTACCGGTCCCCGTACTGCTGCAGCCCCGTGAAGAGGACCCCGGCGGCCATCCCGGCGCGTCGGGCTCCTTCGATGTCGACCCATCCGTCGCCGACATGGACGAGCCGCTCCACGGGGGTCCGCAGGCGTTCGGCGGCGTACCGGAAGATCTCGGGGGCCGGCTTCGTCCACGGCTGCTCGTCGCTGAAGACCCACGTCGGGATCACCGAGGTGTAGCCGAGCCGCTCGAGCATCGGGCGGAGGAACGTTCCGGGCTCGCCGATCGTGTTGGAGACCAC
>JASHXN010000047.1 GCA_030043505.1 Thermoplasmata archaeon | reverse complement strand
ATCTTTCCGAGGCTCTCCGCCACGAGCTGTTCGGCCCACGCGGGGAACGCTCGGAGCGCCGGGGACGGCAGGAAGACGACCTTGTCGTGCCCCGCCCGGGCAAGTTCTCCGAGCGTAGCGCCCAGCTGGAGGCCGGGGTTCCCGGTCGGGTCGGTCGCCGGCCCGCAGCGGCGCGCCATCGCGGCGGCCGCATCGAGGACCGGGGCGAGGTCGACCCCCGCGAGCGTCGCGGGGACGAGGCCAAAGACGGTCAGCGCGCTGTACCGACCGCCGACGTCCGCCGGCGCGGGGAAGCACGCACGGAATCGATGTTCTCGCGCGAGCGTCTCGAGCGGCGTTCCGGGGTCGGTGATCGCGACGAAGTTCTGCCCGCGCTCGCCGCCGTGGGTCGCGACCCGCTGCCACGCGGTACGAAAGAACGCGTTCGGTTCGAGGGTGGTTCCGGACTTGCTCGAGACCAGGTAGAGCGTCCGCGCGGGAGAGTCCAGGCAGGCGCGCACCCGCGCCGGGTGGGTGCTGTCGAGCACCTCGAACGCCGGGGCGCCGGGCCGCCGGGGCAGCAACTCGGCCATCACTTCGGCCGCGAGGCTGGAGCCGCCCATGCCGAACAGCACGACGCGGTCGTACCCGTCCCGCACCACCCCCTCCCGGAGCGCGGAGAGTTCGCCGAGGAGCGCCCGTCCCTGCTCGGGGGCGAGGAGCCACCCGAGCCGGCTCGTGACGTCCGAAGCCGGTGCCTGCGGCCACAGCGCCGGCTCCTTCGCCCACACCTGGCGTGCCGCGTGCTGCTCGGTCCAGCGCGCGAGCCGGCGGTCGACGGCTTCGGCGACGGAGCCGAGGGTCCAGCGCCCGTCGCCGGGATCCGGGCGGCCGGAAGCTCCCGCGGGCGTCACGATCCCTTCGCTCCCGCGCGCGCGGGGGTCGGCCGGAGCAACCCTTGGGCAACCTCGACCACCCTATCGACCGAGAAGCCGAGATCGGCGTAGACGGCGGGACCCGGGCCGGATTCGCCGAAGCGGGAGAGTCCGACGATCGCGCCGTTCGGCCCGGCGTACCGCTCCCACCCTAGCGGGCTGGCCGCCTCGATCACCACGCGAGGCACCCCGACGGGAAGCACGGTGTCGCGGTAACTGGCGGGCTGGGCTTCGAACCACTCCCAGCACGGCATCGACACCACCCGAGCCGCTACGTTCCGGCTCGCCAACGCCGTTTGAACGCCGAGCGCGAGGTGGACCTCGGAGCCGGTGGCGACGAGCACGATCTGGGCGGGCGACCCGGCCGCCTCCGACAGCACGTAGGCACCGCGGGGAACCCCCGTGGCGACCGGGAACTTCGCCGGGTCGAGCACGGGGAGCTTCTGACGGGTGAGGACCAACGCGACCGGACCTTTCTGGCGGACCAGGGTACGCCACGCTTCGGTCGTTTCGGAGGCGTCCGCGGGACGGACCGTGGTGAAACCGGGGATCGCGCGCAGCGAGGCGAGCTGCTCGACCGGCTGATGCGTCGGTCCGTCCTCGCCCAACGCGACCGAGTCGTGCGTGAAGACCAGGATCGTTCCGAGCTGCTGGAGCGCGGCGAGGCGCAGCGACGGCCGCGCGTAGTCGGAGAAGATCAGGAACGTCGAACCGTACGGCCGCAGCCCCCCGTGCAGCGCGAGGCCGTTGAGCATCGCGGTCATCGCGTTCTCGCGTACGCCGAAGTGCAAGTTGCGCCCGCTCTCTTCGCCGTCGAACGAAAAGTCGCCGAGCCCCGCGACGAGCGTCTTGGTCGACGGGGCGAGGTCGGCGGCGCCGCCCAGGACCGCCGCCCACTGCGGAGCAATCGTCGACAGCACCGCCGCCGACGCATCGCGCGTCGCGACCGGGGTCGCCACGGGGAACGTCGGGAGCTCGGGGGACCAGCGGTCCGGGACGGTCCCCGCCTGCAGGGCGAGGAACTCCTTCGCGAGCGCCGGCTCGGCCTTGCGATACTCCTCGAAGCGCGCGGTCCACTCCTCCTCCAGCGCACGGCCGCGGCCGAGCGCCCGTCGGAAGTGCGTCTTCGCCTCCTCGGGCACGAGGAACGGCGGCTCGAGCGGCCAGTGCAGCTTGCGCTTCGTCTCGCGGGTCCCTTCCGGCCCGAGCGGCTCGCCGTGCGCTTCCTTCGTGTCCTGGCGCGGACTGCCGTAGCCGATGTGGGTGCGCACGCGGATCAACCACGGGGCCCCCGGCCGTGCCAGCGCTTTGCGGAGCGTCGCGTCGAGCGCGTCGACCGAATTGCCGTCCTCGACGGCGGCGGTTTGCCACCCGTACGCCTCGAACCGGCGCTCCACGCTTTCGGTGAACGAGAGGCTCGTCGGACCTTCGAGCGAGATGCGGTTGTCGTCGTACAGGACGACCAGCGGGTTCGCCTTCATCGAACCGGCGAACGACGCCGCCTCGGAGCCGATCCCCTCCATCAGGTCGCCGTCCGAGCAGAGCGCGAACGTCGTGTGGTCAACGATCTTGTGCTTCGGCCGGTTGTAGCGGCTCGCCAGGTACCGCTGCGCGAGCGCCATCCCGACGGCGTTCGCCAACCCCTGGCCGAGCGGGCCCGTCGTCGCCTCGACCCCCGGGGTGTGTCCGTGTTCCGGGTGCCCGGGCGTGCGGCTTCCCAGCTTACGGAACTTCCGGAGCTCCTCGATCGGCAGGTCGTACCCGGTCAGATGCAGGAGCGCGTAGAGGAGCGCGGAGCCGTGACCGGCGGAGAGGACGAACCGATCCCGGTTCGGCCACGCCGGGTTCGCCGGGTTGTGGCGCAGGAACCGGTCCCAGAGGACGTAGGCCATCGGGGCGGCCCCGAGCGGGAGTCCCGGGTGCCCGGAGTTCGCCTCCTCGACCATGTCGACGGCGAGGAACCGGATCGTGTTGATGTGCAGGTCATCCTCGGCGGTCATCGTGCTCCCGCGCCGGTCCGGGCGTACGCCGCCGCGCCGACGACCCCGCTCTCTCCCCCGAGCCGTGCCGCCACGAGCTTGAGCCTCCGTGCCGCTACGGGCAACGCCCGGGACTTGACGTCTCGGGCCAGGGCGGGCAAGCGCGAAACGAACCCTTCGAGGACACCCCCCCCGAGGACGATCGTTTCGGGGTTCAGCGCGTTCGCGATCGACACCAGCCCGCTCGACAGGTAGCCCATCGTCTCGTCCACGAGCTCCTCCGCGAGGGCGTCGTGGCGAACATACGCCTGCTCCACCGTCTCGGAAGTGATCGCCGTAGCATCCCCGGCGAGCTGGAGCAGGAGCGCCGCTTCGGCGGGCCGACTCTGCGCGGCTTCCCTTGCCCGCTCGGCGATCGCCCATCCTCCCGCGTACGCTTCGAGGCAGCCGGAGTTGGGGCAACGACACTTGCGGCCGTTGCGCACGACGGTCAGATGGCCGAGCTCCCCTGCCGAGCCGGTCGCCCCCTGGTAGAGCCGCCCCTCGGCGACGATACCGCCCCCGACGCCGGTTCCGACGAACATGCAGACGAGGTCCGTGCTACCGCGCCCGGCGCCGTGGCTCCACTCCCCGAACGTGGCCGCCTGCACGTCGTTCAGGACGGAGACGGGTCGTTGCAGTCCGCGGGCCAGTTCCCGGCGGAGCGCGACGTTCCGCCAATGGAGGTTGGGACCGAAGAGGACCGTGCCGTCCGCGTCGACCTGGCCCGCGACGCCGATCCCCAGCGGCCGCCCGCGCCCGAGCCGGGCGGCCCACCGGTCGTTGACGCAGGTGACGATGTCCGCGATGATCTCCCGGGCCGGTCGGTCCGCCCGGGTGGGAAGCCGTTCTCGGTCGAGCACTACGCCGTCCCGCCCCACGACCCCGAGGGCGATCTTCGTGCCTCCGAGGTCTACGCCCACCGCGGCCCCGTTCCACGCTGCGGAGGTCGTCCTGCGAGCGGAGGTCCCCCCTCGCCGGGCTCGTCCGGTCCGCGCAGGCATCCTTGCACCGCTGCCCCGAGAACGTCAGCCCGGCCGCGGCCAGATGGAGCTCGGGGGAACGACGGTCCAAGAACGATTTCGGCATAAGCGCTCGCGCGCCCACCCGGCGGGCGCCCTTCGAGAAAGGGCGTTCCACGCTCTCCAGGTCCTCTATAAACCCCGCCTTCCGCTCTCCGTCGCGAGGCCATCCATGCCCGCGAAACCGAAGCAGAAATCCCCCGTGGCACCGCACTTCCTGAGCGTCGCGATCGTCGTCGCGGACCGTCAGGCCGCGGTGAAGTGGTACACCGAAAAGCTGGGACTCGACCGCGTGGACGACCACGAGCACTGGCAGACCGTGGGACAGAAAGGCCGCTCCGGCCTGCTGCACCTTTGCCAAGTGACCGAGTTCGAGCCGAACGGCAAGCTCGAGCCCGGCAACTCGGGGATCGCCCTGACCGTGCCGGGCGATTTTGTCAAGTCCTGTTCGGCGCTCGAAGCGCGCGGCGTCACGTTCGCGAGCCCTCCGACCAAGTACGATTGGGGCTGGGGTGCGACCATCCGTGACCCGGACGGGAACGAGATCTACCTCGCCCCGGAAACGTAGGGCCGGGCTTTAGCGGGGACCGCGGTCCCCCTGCGTAGGCGGAGCATGTCCTCACCGGGTCCAGGGCGGCCTCGCTTCGGACGGCAGGGGGCGCCGCCCCGGATCCGGCCGGCGGCCCGCGTGCGTCTCCAGGCGATCTTCTGCGTCCTCGGGGGGCTTCTGGCGCTGGTCGCTGCCTACACTCCTTGGTGGTACGATTCGAACGTTCGTTCCGGGACCTCGTCGACGACCAGCTTCCTTCCTGGCGGTTCGCTGTATGCCGGCGGAGGTGGGGGCGGCGGGGACGTCCCGTACTCGGTGGCCGGACTCGCATCGATCGGAGTGCTGTACGAGATCGTGTTCGCGACCTTGATCCTGCTGACCCTGCTCGCCTTCGTGGTCGCCGGCATCGGTTTCGCACGTTCCGGGGGACGGGGCTTCTCGCGCGAGGTGCGCCGGCTCTCCGGGCTGGGATCGTGGATCCTGCTGATCGCTTCCGTCGCGATCGTGGCGGCTACTCCCTTCGTCCAACCGGTGCTCTACGGTCAGCAAGCTCCCGCCGGGACCTGCTCCGCGCCGTCGAGCGCGGGGCCTTGCCACAGCTTCTGGGGCACCACGTCGGCCGGGGGTTCGACCATTACCTGGGGCGCCGGCACCGGCTGGGGCCTGGCCGTCGCCGGGGCTGCCACGCTGGCCGTGGCGGTGGCGTTCGGGACCTCGGCGCCGGTCACCGAGCGCGAGGCGGCCCGCGACTCCCGCGAGGCCGTGTAATCGTCAGACAAGAACGCCAACCCCGGCCGGGCCCGACGGCGCCTGCTGCGGGGGACTTCTCTCGGTGGAGCGCACCGATGCGTCCTGCGAGGGCTTCGCACGGAGCCGCGCGCTTTATGCTCCCGAGGCCGCTCGTTTCGCCGCCCTGCGGCGCGGGGTGGCCCATGACGGCGGCGGATTCACGCTATCTGCGGATCGAGGTCCCGGAGGAACGTCCGGCCGAACGGACGACCGACTTCCGCGAGGTGCTGCACTCGTACACGCGCGAGGAGGCGATGCTGGAGGCGCAACGATGCCTGCAGTGCGCCCTTCCGTTCTGTGTCGAGGCGTGCCCGATCACGCAGGACTGCCGGGGGTACATCGGCCTGGTCGCCGACGGCCGGTTCGACGCAGCGGCCGAGCTTACGCTGCGCGAGAACCCGCTGGCGACGACGCTGTGCAAGGTCTGCTA
>JASHXN010000046.1 GCA_030043505.1 Thermoplasmata archaeon | reverse complement strand
GGGCCTTCCCGAGAGGGGACGCTCACGGCGCGGCCAACTGGGTTCGAGATATGTAGTTTTGCGAGCCCGGCGTCGGCGAGAATCCGACCGGAGGTCGGGGTGGGGCGACCCGGCGCCATCGGTCGCCGCGGGGTCCTACAAAACTTTAAAGAGGCGACCCGGCTCGGCCGCGCGCCCGATGGCAGAGAAGGAGACGGCGGCGAAGAAGCCGGCGCTCGCCCGCACGGTCAAGGACAAGTGGCGGAGTAAGCACTGGTTCAAGATCCGTGCTCCGGGGCTCTTCCAGCACGTTGATCTCGGCGAGACGGCCGCGACCGAGCCGGAGCAGCTCGTCGGGCGCACGCTGGAGGCGACGCTCCCCGAGCTTTCGGGGGCGGTCGACACCGGCAAGGCCCACGTGAAGCTGCGGTTCCGCATCGAGCGGCTCACCGGCGACGGCTACGCGGAGGCGCGGTTCATCGGCCACGACCTCACCAGCGACTACGTCCGCCGGCTGGCCCGGCGCAAGCGTTCCAAGATCGACCAGTCGCTCGCGGTGACGACGAAGGACGGGGTCGAGATCATCCTCAAGCCGGTCGCGGTCGGCGAGCAGCGGTTGCAGACCCGACTGCGGGCCGAGCTGCGCCACCGGGTCGTCGAGGTCCTCACCGAGGAGGCCAAGATCCGGACCTCGGCCGAGTTCGTCCAGGAGATGATCCAGGGCGAGCTATCGAAGCTCCTCGCTCACGGCGTGAAGTCACTCTACCCGCTCAAGAAGATCGAGATCCGGCGGTCGATCGTCCTCGGGGTCATCTCCGACGAGATCCCGACCGCGCCGGCGGAGCCCGCTCCCGAGGGGTCGACACCGCCCGAGGCGCCCGAGATGCCTGCCGCCGAGGCGAGCGAGGGCTCGTCGGCGTAGGTCCTCTCACGGCGATGCGCCTTCCCCTGCTCCCTGTCGGAGTGGCTCAGCCTGGCAGAGCACGGGACTCATAGCGACGCCGGCGCTCGGCGTCGGGAGAGATCCTGGGGTCGGGGGTTCAAATCCCCCCTCCGACACTTCGACGGTGCGACCGGCCGCGTCGCGCGGGGAACCTAGCCGCAGCCGGGTCACAGAGGCCCGGTTGGGCTGCTGCCCGAGGGCAGACCCCGATGGCTGACCTGCGCCGAGAGGCGCTCACCGCGAGCCCGGAAGGGGCTTTTGGGCAATGACCACGTCCATCGCCTTTCGATGCGGCACGCCGCCCGAGTTGGAGACGAACTCCACTTGCCCCGAGTCCAGGATCTGCCAATCCCAGTACTAGCCCAACAGCTCCCCCGAACGGAACGGAGTCGCGAACGGATTCATCGAGTGGGACTCGATGTATGGCTTCGGCACGTCGGCGTTCATCGCGTTGATCCCCCCGGGCGCGGTCTTCGCCTTGAAATGTTCAAAGCGGGCCGCTCGGATCCGACGCGGGAGATTGTTCAGGGCGCCGGAGGAGAACACGACGTCGACCCGGTCCCGTAAGCGATAGGTCCGCATGTCGCCGACGAGAAAGCGCACGTCGGCCCCGAGGCGGGCCGCCCGCCGCTCGGCCTTTCGCACCCCGACGCTCGAGACGTCTACTCCCAGGACGCGGTAGCCGTTCCGAGCGAAGTAGATCGCATCCCGCCCCTCGCCGGTCCCGAGGTCCACCAGGGTGCGGGGCGCCCTCGGAAGCGACCGTGCGATACGAACGACCGAGCGTGCCAAGGCTGTCGGGGTACTTCCCCAATACAGCCCGGGTCTCGCGTAGCGTTCATCGTAGACCGGTTTCGTCAAGGCTGGGGTTCCCCCTCCCGGAGCGGGGTCGCTCCAATCCGCGAGACTCAGCGCGGGCCATAACGGGTCTGGAATTCTCCAACGGCTGGATGCGAGCTCCCCCAGCCGTCGTGAAGGGCGCCTAGGACGGGTCGAGGGTCCTCGGCATGCGGGCGCATGCCGCGGCTTCAGGGGCGCGGTGCGGCGGGCTCGCGGAGGCCCGGTCCACGACGCGCCGTGGACGACGGCGCGACGCGCGCCCTAGCGACCCGACGTCTACAGCAGCGGGCCGGTCGGCTTGCCTTCCTCTCGCGGGTCCGCTCTCCGTAGATCGTGATAACAGACCTTGCAGCGCTTCGGGTCCGGGAGCAGGTCCTTGGGGAGGCAGAGGCATTCACACTCTGTCGGGCTCCCGCCCTCCTCGACGGAGCTGCCGGTCGAAGTACACAGGTCGCACATCACCGGGAGGATGACTCGGGCATGATAACGCCCGCTCCGTACGTCTCGGGTCGGTGCGGGAGGCAGAGGCCGGCGGACCGGACGGTCCCCTCGCTGACCGATGGCACTCTGCGGCGCATGGTCGGCCCGAACGCCCGTTGAGCTCCCGCCGGCTCAGCGGAGGGCGAAGACGATCCGACGTTCTTCGCCGGTAGAGCCCCAGAGCTTCTCGACGTCCGCGATCGGATGGACCTGGGTCTCGAGACGGAAGCGGGAGGAGGCCGCAAGGGCGTCGCGCAGCGACCGGTCGACCTCCTCCGGCGGTGAGCTGCCGATCCCGCTCCCCAGGATCTCGAGCGCGGAACTTCGCAGCAGCATCGACGCCAGCGTGATCGACGGTCCGGCCATCGCGCCGATCTGGACGTACCGGACGACGCCGGTTCCCCGGGGAGCGTCGGGGCCGCCGATCGCGGAGAGCAGCGTCTCGGCGGTCGGGCCGAAGATGTAGTCGAGGACGACCCCGACGGAGAACTCACGGACCGCCTCCCGGATCGCCTTCTGGAGCGCCTCGGTCGGCTGCCCGAGCGGGATCACGCGATCCGCCCCCAGCTCTCCGAGCGTGGCGAGCTTGGCGGGATCGCGACCGGTCGCGACCACCGCCTTCGCGCCGAGGTGCTTCGAGACCTGGATCGCGAGACGGCCGGCCGCCCCTGTCGCGCCGTGGACGAGCACCGACTCCCCGGGGCGGATCTGCGCTCGGTGCGCCAGGGGGTTCCAGCACGAAAGCGCGGGGATCGCCACCGCGGCGGCGAACGCATCGCTGAGGCCATCGGGAAACGGGACCAAGCGAGCGGCCGGTACCGGAACACGCTCGGCGAGCGTTCCGAACGGCGGCCGAACGGCCGGGACGTAGACGCGACGTCCGTCCGTGGTACGTCCGACCCCGTCCGTCCCGACGACGAACGGGACCGTCGTCTTCGTACTGTAGTGCTGGCCTGCTGCCCGCGTGAGGGTGATCGGGTTCATCGCCGCCGCGGTCATCTCCACGACCGTCTCCCCGGGGCCGGGCTCGGGCTCCGGGAACTCTCGGAGGGCTGGCGGCTGTCCGAGAGCGCTGACGATGACGGCTCGCATCGGGTCTCCCGACCTGAGCCGCCTCGGACCTTAACGCGTCGGGCGCCGGCCCCCGGGCACGGGGAACTTCGCGCCCGGCGAGACGCCGAGCGGCTCAGATCCCGTACGTGCAGCGCGCGGCGAAGATCCTCGGGTCGTCGTACCCCATGACGTCCGGGTTACGCCCGGCCCCCACCGCGAGCCAGTACGCGAGGAACTGGAACGGGACGATGTCGACGATCGGCGCGACCGACGGAACGACGACCGGGAGGTCGAACTCACGCAGCCCCGATACGGCCTCCTTCCCGCGAGCGAAGAGCGCCACCTTGGCGCCGGCTCTCGCCGCGGCCGCCAGCGCCGTGGTCGCTCGCCTTCGGTCCAGCTCCGAGGTCGCCAGCGCGAGTACGGCGGTCCCGTCGGCGTCGACCGACGGCAGGGTGCCGTGCAGGAACTCCTCGACCCCGACGGCCGAGACGAATCGGGCCGCCCCTTCGCGAAGTTTCAACGCCGCCTCGCGCGCGGTCGCCTCTTCGGGCCCGCTGCCCAGGACCAGGACCTTCGACCGGTCCCCCAACCACGAGGCGAGCGAACGCCACTCGTCCTCGCGAGCGACGACCGACTCGAGCGCCCGGTCCACCCCCAGCGGTCGCACGGCGGCGTGGCCGGTCCAGCGGTGGACGAGTGCGAGCGCGGCCGCGACGGCGGTGGTGTAGCTCACCGTGTGGACCCAGGCGTTCTCGGTCGAACCCTGGGTGACGAGGACGTGGTCCGCCAGCGCGGCGGAGCGGCTCGGCACGGTGCCCGTGATCAGCACTTGGGGGACCTCCGCTGCGCGCAGCGCCTCCTGCGCACGCTGCGTCAGGGCGGTCTCGCCGGACGCCGAGAAGACGACGGCGGCTCCCGCCTGCCGGACGAGCACCGGCTCGAGGAGAAGGTCGAACGCGTCGACCGCCCGGTACGGCTGCCGGTACCCCCAGGCGGGCCCGGCCGCCCAGGCGCCCGCGCGGGCGGCGTGGAACGACGTGCCCATTCCGACGAACAGGATCGGCCGGTCCGACGGCGGCGCGGGGATCCGTTCCGCCGCAGCGAGCGTCGCGGTCACGGTCGCGCGCACCGCCGCGGGTTGCGAGCGGATCATGTCGTGCAGAAAGAACGGGTGTGCCGTGCGGCCGTACGGCGGCTGGGGCCGCTCGGGACCCGGCAGCGTGAGCTCCATCGTCGCCCGAACCTCCTCCTCCTGAATCACGCTGTCGGCCGACGCACGCGTCCACCACCATCGGAGGGCGAGCCCGGAACGGCCGGGCGAACGCTAGATATCGGTCGGCCGGTTCCGACCGGTTCGTCCCCATGACGCGCGAACACCAAACCCGAGCGTC
>JASHXN010000045.1 GCA_030043505.1 Thermoplasmata archaeon | reverse complement strand
CCGAGCTGGACGTTCTGCTCGTCCAACGTCGACTTGAGCTGCTGCAGTCGAGCTTCGCGCCCGGCGACATCGCTGACCGGGAGCGTGCTCACGGCCGGCGTCGACGGGGCGGATGCCGGGGCACCGGGAGTGCGGGGGCGTTCCCGCGCTGCCACTTCCCCTTCGCGACGCAGAAGGTCCGCGGTCTTCTGCTCGATCTCCTTCCGACGGGCGAGGATCCGGGCCTCTCCCTCCGCGATCGTCCCCTCCCGACGATCAAGGTCCTGCGAACGGGTGCGGAGTTCGATGTCCCGGCGAGCGAGGTCCCCCTCCCCCTTGGCGAGCCGTTGCTCGCGACCGGCGAGCTCGGGTGCCTGGCGGGCGAGCTCCTCGGTCCGCCGGTCGAGCTCGTGCTTGCGCTCGTCGAGCACTTGCTGCTGGGTTCCGAGGGACGCCTCCCGCCCGACGACGTCCCGGGCGTGGGCCGCCAGGGCGTCCGCGCGGGCGCGATAACCGCCTTCCAGTTTCTCGACCGCCGTCTGCCGCTCCGTCAGGCTCTCCCGTGCCCGTCGCAGCGCGGCGTCGGTCGTTTCGGCGTCCGTCTCCCGCTTCAGCAGCGCCCCTTCCCGGAACCGGAGCGCCTCGTCCCGCTGCTGGAGCTCGGAGGCGAACTGGACCATCCGGTTCTGCCCGGAGAGCACCACGGCCTGCTCGTGCGGACCGGTGCCGGAAGAGACGAGGTGGAGGAACGAGCCGCTCGTCTGGTAGAGGATCGCCGAGACGAGGAGCGCGACCGCGAGCTCCTCGGAGGCGCTGGAGGACGGGAAGGCGGGAACGTAGACGACGAACCCGAGCAGGAACGGGATCCCGGCCATCGCCGCGCTGGTCCACTGGCGACTCCCCCACGGGCGCCACGTCGCGGCCGTCCCGATCAGCGCCGCGCTGGTCGCGAGGAGGCTCAGCGGTACGAGCGGTTGAGCGAGCGCCGCGTGGCCCAGGGGCCCGGCGCCGGCCAGCCGAAGCCCGTACAGGACCGCGAGGGCGACCGCCAGGGCGAGCGCCCCCACGTTCGCCGCGAAGTGGCCCTCCCAGGGCCAGACGAAGAACGATTCCCACTTGACGGCCAGAGTGACCCCGGCAACCGCCAGTGCCGCCGCCAGGGGGAGGATCAGGTAGAACGAATGGGCGGCCGCCACGGCGCCGACCTGCGAGGCCGCCAGGACAGGGAACGTACGCGCGAACGCCAGCAGCAGCACGGCGTCGACGGCCAGCGCCGCGCAGACGGCCATCGCCGCCACGTGGGCGGCCCGTCCGATCTGCAGTTGCAGGAGCGCTTCCCGTTTCGCGACCTCCAAGTCCTCGGGCGCCACCGAAGCGGCTGCCCATGGAGACCGCTCCGTAGGGGAGCGTGTCGGCTTCTTGGGCATCTTACGGCCGGAAGGAGGCGTGTTCCGCCCCTATATGGTTTGGACGAACGACACGCATCACGTCCGCTCGGCCGCGAGCAGGATCGCGGCGGCGTTCGGCCATCGACGAGGGTCCCGGCCGATCCGCTCCTCGAGCTCGCAGAGGCGGACGAACGCGGCAGGCTCCCGCGCCACGGCGGCGATCCGATCCGCGTCGGCGCCGAGGGCGGGCGCGACCGCGACCGTTTCGGCGAGTCGGAAACCGGTGCCGCGCCAGCGCGCCCCCAGCTCGGCGACGGCCCAGCGACGAAACTCCGAACGGCGACGCCGCACGGGCTCCCGGAGGAATCCTTCGCGCTCCACGCGCGGTAGGTACGCGCCGGGCGGCGAGGCCAGGAGGCGGCGGACCGCGCCGGGAGGCAACCGCCCGAGGTACCTCGACCGTTCGCCGGGCCCGGGGGCGATCTCCACCAACAACGTCCCTCCCGGCACTACGAGGCGCTCGGCCGCCGCGAGCAGCTCTTCGCCCCGGGGGCCCTCGAACCCGAGAGCGTTCCCGAGCAACGCGACCGTCCCGAACGCGGCCTCCCGCAAAGGCGGCCGGGCGCCGTCGCCGAGCACCGCGTCCGACGGACCGGGTCCGGTAGGACCGTCCGCTCGGTTCCGGGAGAGTTCGAGCATCGACCGGGAGAGGTCCAACGCGACGTGACGGGGCACGGGTCCCCCCACGCGTCCGGAGAATCGAGAGGGACCCGCGCCCACGTCGAGGGCCCAGCCGCCCGGTTGGGGGTGCCGGTCGAGAAACCGCTCGCGGAGCGTGCGGAAGAGATCCCGCTGAGGAGTTCCTTCGTACCGCTGCCACTCGCGCTCGGCCCGTGCCTCATCGAGGGCCAGGAACCGTGCGTGCGCCCCCGTTCTCGGGGAAGCCGGAGCGAGGGGCGACGCATCCCCCCCGCGCGGCCGCCTCCCAGGAGCTTTGCCGGCGGTCAGGGGATCCTCCGGGCCGCCGTACGGCCCCTCGCCGACTCGAACGCGGGCGGCTTTATAGACGGCCCTCGTTCCGTGGCTCGCGACGATGCCGTACTACGAGTGTCCGAAGTGCGGGGGCGGCTACGTGATCGATGTCCCGCCGAGCGCCCGGCCGCTGTGCGACCGGGACGGGGCGAGGCTGAAGCGCGCGAGCGACGCCTCGTACGAGCGGAACGCCCGCGAGGACTGAGCCGCCCGCGACGATGACGGCTTCGCCCGGCCGTCTCGGACCGCTCGTCCATCGGGCGGTGCATCACGCTTCCGCGCTCTGGCTCGCCGGCTCGTTGATCTTCATCGCGGCGATGATCGTCACGCAGGTCGGGTGGAGCGGGCCCCCCGCCTACAGCCTCTCCAAGAATTACATCAGCGACCTGGGGAACACCGCGTGCGGGCCGTTCCCCGACGCGACGTCCGCCCGCGTCTGCTCGCCGTGGCACGACGTCTTCAACGGGGGCGTGATCGTCCTCGGGCTGCTGGTCATCCTCGGCGCGCTGCTCGTCCGTACCGGCTTTCCGTCCCGCCGGAGCTCGGCGATCGGCCTTGGACTGGTCGTCCTGGCGGGCGCCGGCGCGGTAGCGGTCGGCGTCTTCCCCGAGAA
>JASHXN010000044.1 GCA_030043505.1 Thermoplasmata archaeon | reverse complement strand
CTCGGCCGATGGTCGATTTCTCGCTCTCCGCCGAGGCCCAAAGCCTCCGCGACCTCGCGCGAAAGTTCGCGCGGAGCGAGATGGCCCCGCACGCGGCGGAGTGCGACCGCACGTCCCGGTTCCCCGAGGAGATCTACCGCAAGGCCCACGAGCTGGGCCTGATGAACCTGAACGTTCCGGCGGAGCACGGCGGCAGCGGCCTCACGCTGTTCGAGCAGTGCGTCATCGTCGAGGAGCTGGCGTACGCCTGCGCCGGCATGACGACCTCGATCATCGCGAACTGCCTCGCGCTCGAACCGATCCTGCTGGGAGCGACCCCCGAGCAGGCGAAGCGGTGGCTTCCGCCGTTCTGCGCCACGTACCACCTCGCCTCGTTCTGCCTGACCGAGCCCGGAGGCGGGAGCGACGCCGGCGCGATCAAGACCCGGGCCCGGCGGGACGGCGAGCAGTACGTGCTCGACGGGGAGAAGTGCTTCATCACGAACGCTCCGCACGCTTCGCTCTACACCGTCTTCGCCACGACCGACCCGACCGCGCGGCACCGCGGCATCTCGGCGTTCGTCGTCCCCCGGGAGGCCGAAGGGGTCGTTCCGGGGAAGGACGAGGAGAAGATGGGGCACCGCGCCTCCGCGACCAGCACCGTGCGGTTCGAACGGGTCAAGGTCCCCGCGTCCGACCGCCTCCTCGCCGAGGGCGAGGGGTTCGGGCTCGCCATGCGGACGCTCGACCAGACGCGCACGCCGATCGGCGCGCTCGCGACCGGCATCGCGCAGGCGGCGCTCGACCACGCCGCCCGCTACGCGCTCCAGCGCGAGACGTTCGGGAAGAAGATCTCCGAGCACCAGGCGATCCAGATCAAGCTGGCGAACATGGCGCAGGCGGTCCACGCCGCGCGGTTGCTCACGTGGCACGCCGCCTGGACGATCGACGGAGGGGCGAAGGGGACGCTGGAGTCGTCGATCGCGAAGTGCTACGCTTCCGACGCCGCTCTCCACGTCGCGGACGAGGCGATCCAGACGTTCGGCGGCTACGGCTACATGAAAGAGTACCCGGTCGAGAAGCTCCTGCGGGACGCGAAGCTGACGCAGATCTACGAAGGGGCGAACGAGATCCAGCGGACGGTCATCGCCCGCGAGCTGCTGCGCGGCTACGCGTAACCGGGGAGGCACGGCGCTGGAGATCGCCGTTTGCGTCAAGCCGGTACCGGAGGCGGAGAGCCGTCTCCGGGCCGACGCCGCGGGATCCGCGTTCGACCCGGAGGGCGTCAAGTTCGTCCTCGCCGGCTACGACGAGTCCGCGGTCGAGCAGGCGCTCCTCCTCAAGCAGGCGATCCCGGGGACGGCCGTGAGCGTCGTCACCGCCGGTCCCCCGGGGCGGACCGACGAGGTCCTGCGGGCCGCGCTCGCGCTCGGCTGCGACCGCGCGACGGCGGTCGCGTGGGAGTCGCCGCCGCTCGGGGACCCCATCGCTACGGCGGGAGCCCTCGCCTCGGCGCTCGGAACGAGCCCGCGAGCCGACCTCGTCCTGTTCGGAAAGCACGCGGGGGACGACGAGGAGGGCCTCGTCGGCGCGGCTACCGCGCAGAAGTTGGGGCTCCCGTTCGTCGGCTACGTCGTCGATCTCCGGTTCGAGGCGTCCACGTCGACGTTCCGCTTCCGTCGTTCGGTCGAGCGGGGCGAGGAGTCGTGGGAAGCGCCCCTCCCGCTCGCGGTCGGCTTGCAGCAGGCGTGGAACGACCCCCGGACCGCGACCTTGCCGTCGATCCTGCGCTCGCGGAAGGCGACCCTCGGCCGCGCTCCCGGTGCACCGGGAGCGGCCCCCGCGAGCGTCGGCACGAAGTTCGCGCTGCCGCCGCCCCGCCAGGGAGCGAAGATGATCGAGTACGCTTCTCCCGAGGAAGCGGCGACCAAGCTCGTCCGGATCCTGCGCGAGGAGGCGAAGGTGTTCCCGTGACCGCGACGGTGCTGGTGGTCGCCGAGCCCGAGGGGGACGGGGTCGCCCCCGTGACCCTCGAGGCGATCACCGTCGCCCGTCGAGCGGCGGGCGACGGGGGCCGCGTCGTCGCCTACCTCGGCGGTACGAAGGCCACCGAACGGGCCGCGGTCCTCGCCCGGGCCGGAGTCGGTCACGTCTATGCGGCCGAGGACGGCCGACTGGACACGGCCCCGCCGGGCGCCCACGCCCTGCCGGCCGCCGCGGCAGCGCGGGCGGCGGGAGCCGGGCTCGTCCTCGTCGGCGGCAGCACGTTCGGACGCGACCTCGTCGGCGCTCTCGCGGTGGCGTTCGACGCGGCGGCGGCGAACGGCGTCGTGGAGATCTCCGCCGCGGCCGACGGCTGGAGCGTGCGTCGTCCCGTCTTCGGCGGACGCGCCTCGGAGGAGCGCCGTCTCCTCGGGCCCCGGAGCGTCATCTCGGTCCGCCCGCACGCGTTCCCCGCCTCCGAAGGACCCGCCGCGCCGCTCCACCTCGAGCCGGTGGGCGGCGTCGACGTCCCGCCGGGGTCGTTCGCCCCGACCCGGCGCGCCGCGGCTACGCCGACCCGCGGCAGCGGGCCCTCGCTCGCGGACGCGGCGATCGTCGTTTCGGGGGGCCGGGGCCTCGGCTCCGCCGACAAGTTCCCGCTGGTCGAAGAGCTCGCCACCGCCCTTGGGGCGGCCGTCGGGGCGTCGCGCGCGGTCACCGATGCCGGGTGGCGACCGTCATCGTACCAGGTCGGGCAGACGGGCAAGACCGTCGCGCCGCAGCTCTACATCGCCGTCGGGATCTCCGGCGCGATCCAGCACCTGGTCGGGATCACGAGCTCGCGGGTCATCGTGGCGATCAACTCCGACCCGTCGGCCCCGATCTTCCGCGTCGCCGACTACGGGATCGCGGGCGACCTGTTCGCGATTCTCCCGGCGCTCACCGCGGAAGTGAAGCGGGTCCGCGGCGGCTGACGGAGCGACCGCTACAGCTCCCGGACCATCTCGAGCCCGTCGCGCAGCAACGTCGTCGTCCCGAGCCCGACGGCCCGCTGGGCCTTGCGCATCGTGCGGAACAGGTGTTCCTTGCGTCCCGCGCCCGAGCCCATCATGCCGTGGAACAGCTCGGTCGCGAACTTCGGATAGTAGGTGTAGAAACGGGGATTCCACTTCACGCGGTCCATCCCCTCGAAGTCGCGGAAGTCGGGGAGGATCCCGGTCCGCTCGAGCCGTCGGTCGTACTCGGCGAGCCGGGCGGCCGAACCGTCCCGGGCCTCGCGCGCGAGCAGGGCGGTCTCCGCCGCCTCCAGCCCGGAGCGGACGGCGTAGTTCATCCCCTGGATCACGATCCCGTTCGAGAAGACGAACCCCGCGGCGTCCCCCGCGACCATCCAGCCGTCGCCGTGGAAGGCGGCGGGCCGGCTCGCCCAGCCGGAGCTGATCAGCTTCGCCCCGTACTCCACGAGCTCCGCCCCGCGGAGGGCGCGCTGGACCGTCGGGTGCTGCTTGAACGTCTCGACCAGGTCGTGGGCGGCGATCCCCGAGCCGAACAGCGAGGCGACCTGGACGATGACCCCGATCGACAGCGTGTCGCGGTTCGTGTACAGGAACCCTCCGGCCTTGACGCCCGGTGGATAGAGGCCGAGCACCCACTCCTCGGCGTGCGCCTCCCCGGCGCCGAGCTGGAACCGCTCCTCCAGGCGGGCCGGGTCGAGGCGGTAGACCTCCTTCACGCCCAGCTCGGTCGCTTCCTCGCTCAAGCGCGGGGCGGGACGGATCGGGGTGCCGAGCGTGAGCCGGGAGTTCGCCCCATCAGCGACGATCGTCACGGGGGCGGTCATCGTCTCCCCACCCTGCACGACCCCCCGGACCCGGCTCCCCTCCCAGGCGAGCCGTTCGACCGGTACGCTGGTGACGACGGTCGCCCCGGCTGCCTCGGCCTGCTGCGCGAGCCACGCATCGGTGCGGGCTCGGAGCACCGTGTGCGCGACGTACGGCGGGGCGCGCCACGCTCCGTCCTCGTAGTCGAAGGCGAGGGACCGGTCCCCCGTCAGGAACCCGAACCGCTTGCGGACCAGGTGCCGCTCGACGGGCATCTCCTCCCGCCATCGAGGCAGGATCCGGGCGAGGTCGTCCCCCCAGAGGATCCCCCCGGAGAGGTTCTTCTGGCCCGCTTGCTCGCCACGTTCGAGGAGCAGGACGTTCGCCCCTCCCTGGGCGAGCCGGATCGCGGCCGCGCTGCCGGCCATGCCGGCGCCGACTACGATCGCGTCGAAGTCGTCGGCCATCGGACGGTGCGCCGACGCCCGGCGGCCGATTTAACGGTGCGCGGGACCGAGCCTACTGCGTGCGCGCCGGCGGAGAGCCGGGGGTCTGGATCGCTTCGGTCGCGTTCTCGATCCACTTCTGGAACGCGAACGGGTTCGGGATCCCGGGCCAATCCTCGTTGCCGATGCGGGCACCTTCCTCCGAGCTGATCCGCACCGTCCCGTAGTGGAGGATCCGCTGGCTGATCGTCTGGCGGACGTCGACCCCGCGGACCTGCGTGACCGGGATCTCGTCGAAGTTCCGGCCCACGATGCCCTTCTGCACGATCACGCGCCGGCTCGTGACGGCGTACACCGTCCGGATCCAGCGGACGTAGCGAACGGCGAACCAGAGCAACCCGATCAGGGTGAGGAGGGCGAAGACCGCCCCGAGGTACTTCTCGAGCGTGCCAGCCGAGATCCCGACATCCTTGGCCAAATGCTGCAGGGCTTGCGCGTACAGCTTCAGATGGGGAAGGTGGAGTCGGACCGCCCAGAGCCCCCAGGTGAGGTACGTCAGCACCAGGAAGAAGAGGGTCCAGACGAACGGTCCGGGGAAGTAGAGCAACTTGGAGGCTCGCGTCTCCTCGAGCAGGAACTCCTGGTCGGCCAGGTACGTCGCCTTCAGGAGCTTAGGGGTCTTCTTCTCGGCCCAGGGCGTCGCCATCGGGGGGCGACCCCCGTCTCGAGAGATAAGCCCTAGGTTGGAGCGCCCGTTCGGCGGTTTATATCCCAAACTCCGTGCCGGGGCGCATGGGCGTCACCGACTGTCACGTCCACATCAACCCGTACTGGGAGATGCGGCCGGACGCGCTCGCGTTGCTCGGCACGCGGGATCCCGATGTCGCTCGGTACGTCCGGGAGCCGAAAGCGTTCCTCGAGTATCTCGACCGGAGCGGGATCGACCGCGCGGTGCTCGTCAACTACGTCGCCCCGGAGGTGATCGGCTACACGGAGGCGACGAACAAGTTCGCGAGCGACTTCGCGGCGGCCGATCGCCGACGCCTGCTCCCGACCGGGGGGATCCACGCCAACCACCCCGACCCGGCCGCCGAGATCCGGCATCTCGTGCACGATCTGCACCTGCGCGCGCTCAAGCTCCACCCGCCCCACCAGCTGTTCCGGCCCAACGCCTACGTCGACGGGGGACCGTCCCGTCTGCGCGAGCTGTACGGAGCGTGCGAACGCGAGCAGCTCCCGGTGATCTTCCACACCGGAACGTCGGTGTTCCCCCGCGCGCGGAACCGGTTCGGCGACCCGATCCTCGTGGAGGACGTCGCGCTCGACTTCCCGAAGCTGCCGATCGTGCTGGCCCACGGCGGCCGCCCCCTCTGGATGCCGACCGCGGTCTTCCTCACCCGGCGGTGTTCGAACGTCTGGCTCGACGTCTCCGGCATCCCGCCCGCGCGGCTGCTCGAGTACTTCCCGACCCTCGCCAAGCTCGCCGACAAGGTCGTCTTCGGCACCGACTGGCCCGGGCCGGGGGTCAAGGATATCCGGGCGAACCTCGCCGCCTTCCGCGCGCTCCCGCTCCCCGCGGAGGTCCAGCACCAGATCCTGGAGACGAACCCGCTCACGCTGTTTCCTGCGAGGGATTCACCTTAAGACACGGCGGCGGTCCCCGGTTCCGTGCCCGAGCCGGACGACCCCTCCAAGCCCGCCCCGCCCTCCGCGAACGGGGGCGCCGACGAGGAGACACCGGCGCCCTCCGCGCCCGCGGTCGAGGTCGTCGAGGGCGGCGAAGAGGTAGGCCGGCTCCCGCTGCCGCGCCGCCAGCGCGGAGAAGTGTTCGGCATCGCGAGTCAGCTGCTCGGCGCCGCTCGGATCCGCGTGATGTGCGAGGATTCGGTCTCGCGGATGGGCCGCATCACTGGCAAGATGAAGAAGAAAATGTGGATCCGCGAGGGGGACCTGCTCGTCGTCCGTCCGTGGGGGTTCCAGGAAGGCAAGGCGGACATCCTCTTCCGCTACAGCCGGACGCAATCGCAGTACCTCCAGCGGCGCAATCTCTTGCCGGAGTCGATGGCCGGATTCCTGACCCCCGAGGCGTCCGCCTCGGAGTCGCCGGCCACGTAGGCCCCGATGTGGGCCGCCTCCCCTCGGCCGCTCTCCTCCGCGGAAGCGATCGCGGTCGAGCTGAACGCGGTCGCCCTGGGCGTCTCGCTCGACGCGCTCATGGAGAACGCGGGGCGGGTCGTCGCCGAGGAGGCGACCCACCATCTTCCGCCGCCCCCCGCCCGCGTGGCGATCGTCGCGTCGACGGGGAACAACGGCGGCGACGGGACGTGCGCCGCCCACTACCTCCACCAGTGGGGCTACTCGCCCGAACTCTGGCTCCTGCGGCCGCCGCTGGAGATCCGCTCCCGACCGGCGCGCCGGTGCTTCGAGCGCGTCGAGCACCACCTGCCGGTCCACGTCGGCGTCCCCCGCAAGGAGGAGCTCGCCAGCATGCCGCTCGTGCTGGACGCGATGCTGGGCACGGGGCAGAGCGGCGCCCTGCGGGCCCCGGTGCGCGAAGCGGTGGACGCGGTCCGCGCCAGCGGGGCGCCGGTCCTCGCCGTGGACGTCCCGACCGGAACGCGCGCGCCCGACGGGATCCGGGCGACGTGGACCGTTACGCTCACCGCCCGGAAACAGGAGATGGACCCTAGCTCCGCCGGGGAGGTCTCCGTCCGGGACATCGGGATCCCGGAGGAGGCGTGGCGAAGGACCGGCCCCGGGGAGTTCGCGTTCTATCCTCACCCGACCGAACCGCAGCACCGTACCCGATCCGCCCGGATCGTCTGCCTCGGCGGCGGCCCGTACGCCGGCGCCCCGGCGCTCGCCGCCTTGGCGGCGCTCCGGTCGGGGGCCGAACGCGCGACCGTGTGGGCGCCCCGGGGCGCCGCGGAGCTCGTGCAAGGCTTCTCGCCGAACCTCGTCGTCCGGTCGTTCGGTTCCGGTCGCTTCGTTCCCGCCGACGCGGACGACCTGGTGGCCGCGGTCCGCTCCGTGCCCCCCGCCGCCATCGCGGTCGGCATGGGGGCGGGGTCGGATCCGGAAACGCTCACCGCCCTTCGGACGGTGCTCCGGGAGCTGGCCGGGGAAGTGCCGCTCGTCGTGGACGCCGACGCGCTCGCCGCCCTCCCCGCGCCCGAGGAGCGGCGTTCGGGCGGAACGGCGCCGCTCGTCGCGACGCCGAACGCGGGGGAGTTCTCTCGGCACTTCGGACCGGAAGGCCCCGCGGCGGACCGAGGGGCCGCGGTGACCCGCGCGGCGGCCCGTCGGAAGCTGCTCCTGGTCGCCAAGGGCGCGCCGGACCTGATCTCCGACGGCGAGTCGCTGGCCGAGAACGACCATCATCATCCGGCGATGACCGTCGGCGGCGTCGGCGACGTGCTTGCCGGTGTGCTGGCGACCCTGCTCGGGAGCGGGGTGAAACCGTTCGCGGCGGGACGGCTCGCGACCTACTGGGTCGGAGAGGCGGGCGTGCTC
>JASHXN010000002.1 GCA_030043505.1 Thermoplasmata archaeon | reverse complement strand
CGTAGACGATCGACGCGCCGAGGCGGACCGCTCGCAGGTTCAGGTCGATGTCCTCGGCGGTGACGAAGCTGGTATCGAACCCGTGGAGACGGTCGAACAGCGCCTTCGGGTAGAGCAGGTTGCACGACGGGTACGTCACGTCGTAACCGCCCTGGAACAGCTCGACCCGCTCCAGCGCGCCGAACTTCGGCTTGCCGATCGTCATCGTCCGCCCCGCGACGACGCTCGACGAGCCGGCGCCGCGGCGGAGATTGGCGAGCCATCGCGAATCGGCGACGCAGTCGCCGTCGATGAAGGCGACGTAGGCGGCGCGGGCGGAGCGGACCCCGAGGTTGCGGCCCCCGCCGCGCGAACAGGGCCGCCGGACGAGGGTGGTCAGCCCGGGATGCTGCCGGGCGAACGCCTCGGCGATCTCGAACGTCCGGTCCCGGCTCTCGGCGTCGACCAGGACGATCTCGAACGGGGACTCCTGGACGGCGAGGCTCTCGAGGAGCGCACCGACGTGCTGCTCCTCGTTGCGGGTGGTGATAACGATCGAAACGAGAGGAGGCCCGACGGGCTCACTTCCCAAGGTCCATCACGACAACGTCCTTGACCGCGCGCATGCTCTTGAAGGGGAGCACGAGGCGGCCCGACGCGTCGCTCTGGAACAGGCGCTGCTCGACGTCCTCGCTCGGGGTGACCAGGACGTGGGCGATCCCGCCGGACATCGTATCGACGACGAAGTTGTCGATCATTCCGAGGATCTGGCCGTCCCCGGTCATCACGGTCTTGCCTCGGAGCTCGGTGAGGAACTTGCGCATCGCGAACGCCTCGGAGACGGTGGGCCGAGCGGCGTATTTAATCGTTAGTGGGAACAGGAACCGCCGAACGGCGGCGGGACGTGCGCGCCCGCCGGCGGGGGCGGGGGTCCGCCCGCTCGCCCGCCGGTGGGCGGTTCGCGCGCGGTAACGCTTATATCGCGCGCCCGGGTCGAGCGCCGCCCCTTCTATGGCGCCGGTGCGACGTAAGGGAAACCCCGAGCTCGTCCGCCTTGCGGTCGAGCTGCGCAAGACGGCGCGGGCGCACGACGCACCGATCTGGTCCGCGGTCGCGGACCGGCTCGAGCGGGCGCGGCACCAGACGGAACCGGTGAACGTCGGGCAGCTCGAGCGGCTCGCCGCGGCCGGGGAGACGGTCGTCGTCGCCGGGAAGCTGCTCGCGGACGGCCGCCTCGCGAAGAAGCTGACGGTCGCCGCCTTCCGGTTCTCGCAGGAGGCGCGGGCGAAGGTCCACGCCGCCGGCGGGACGGCCCTCTCCCTCTCCGACCTCGCCAAGAGCCACCCGGACGGCTCGGGAGTGCGCCTCCTTGCCTGATGCGCCGTCCGCGGCCCCGGCGGGCCCCACCGTCATCGACGCGAGCGGGCTGGTCCTCGGCCGGGCGGCGAGCCTGATCGCGCAGCGGCTCCTCTCCGGCGAGTCGATCGTCGTCGTCAACGCCGAGCAGGCGGTCGTCACCGGTTCGCGCTCCACCGTTCTCGGCTACTACACCGCGGCTCGGGCCCGCGGGTCGGTCCGCTCCGGACCGCATTTTCCCCGCTATCCCGACCGTATCTTCCGCCGGACGGTCCGGGGCATGCTCCCGCACCTGAAGACGCGCGGGAAGGTCGCTTTCGACCGCCTGGTGGTCCACATCGGGGTCCCTCCCGAGGTCAAGGACCTCCCCCGGACCACGCTCGACCGTGCGAAGGCGCGCCCGTCGCTCCGGACCCCGCTCACGCTCGCCGAGATCACCCGACTGCTCGGAGCGCACGTATGAAGGCGCCCCAGATCCTCCTGACGACCGGCAAGCGCAAGGCCGCGATCGCCCGCGCCACGATCCGCAAGGGCCAGGGGCTGCTCCGGTACAACGGGGTCCCGCTCGAGCTCGTCGAGCCCGAGATCGTCCGCCAGAAGATCCAGGAACCGCTCCTGATGGTCGGCGACCGGGTCCGCCAGGTCAACATCACCATCCAGACGAGCGGCGGCGGGATCATCGGGCAGGCCTCGGCGGCGCGGACGGCGGTCGCGCGTGCGCTGGTCGGGTGGCTCAAGGACGATGCCCTGCGCCTCACGTTCCGTCATTACGACCGGACGCTGCTGGTCAACGACCCGCGCCGGAAGCTGCCCAAGCGGCCGGGTGGCCGCGGCGCCCGTGCACGGCGCCAGAAGTCGTACCGGTAGGGAGGGCTCCGACCGATGACGATGATGGTCCCGGTCCGCTGCTTCACCTGCGGCGCCGTGATCGGTCAGCACTGGGACGAGTACCGCGAGCGCACGATGCGGGGCGAGCCCGCCGGGGCGGTCTTTGACGCCCTCGGGCTCGAGCGGTACTGCTGCCGAAGGATGCTGCTCACCCACGTCGACCTCCTCGACGAGGTCGGCCCGTACGGGTAGGGCGTAGCCCTCGCCTGCGGGCGGCCCGGACCTCCTGGTCCCCGTGGTCTGCAGAGAAAAGAATAGACGAAAGGGGTTCGGCCCGCCCCCGGTCCTCCGGAGGCGGGTCGGCTCAGACCGACGCGAGGCTACTCGTCGTCGTCGTCCTCGTCCGGCTTCTTGCCGCCGCCCCGCTCGAGGCCTGCGCGGCTCGTGGCCGGCTTAGACGCGCCCCCGCTCCGTCCGGTGCGGCGGCGCCACCAGATGACCAACAGCGCCAGCACCACGACCACCGCCGCCGCGACCGCGCCGTACTCCAGCAGCTGGGTCGTCGGGTTCGGATGGATGGTGATCGAGATCTGGGCGATGTTGACCGACGAGTTGTTCACGAACGCGTTCGACCCCCGCGCGTTGGCGTAGAGGATGAACGAGCCCGACGTCCCTGGGGTCCAGGAGATCTGCGCCCGCACGGTCTTCCCGTGGGGGAGGCTCGCGATCGCCCCGTCCACTGTGGGCAGCGGCGTCGTGTTCACGGTCTCGTTCGCGCCCGTCCCCGAGTAGCCGTAGAACGTGACCGAACTGGGCGAGCCCGCGACGTACGCCTTCGTCCCTGAGCCGGCGGCGTTCAGGGTGTAGAAGACGACGTACAGGCCCTTCGCGACCGCTTTCGAGCCGCCCCCGACCGTGACGTTCACCCAGTAGGTGTACGACGTGCCGACGTTGATGCTCGTCGGCCCGGTGAGGTTGGTTGCCTCGTTGATCGGACGGAGCGTCGTGTTCTCGTTGACCGAGAAGCTGCGCGTGGTGTTCGCCTTGTTGCCGTTCTTGTCGGTGACCGTCAGGCGGATCTTGTAGACGGTCGACTTCGCGAACAGCTTGACCTCGGGGTACGGCTTGACCGCGGTGGTGGAGTTCGTCTTGTTGACGAACGAACTGTTCCCCGGGTTGAAGATCAGCCACTGGTAGCTGACGATCGAGCCGTTCCCGTAGTCGGACGACGCGCCGGCATCGAGCTTGATCAGGACGAAGTGGTTCACTCCCTCCGTCACGCTCGATCCCGTGATCGTCTGGCCGACCCCGTTGATCAGCGTCACGACGGGGACGGGCGGCTGCGTGTCGTTGATCAGGATCGTCAGCTTGGTGGTGGACTCCGTCCCGATGACCGACCACGTGGTCAGGGTCATGTTGTAGATCCAGCCCCACCCTTTGACCGTCACGGTCTCGCCGCCGATCTTGACCGAGTCGAAGTTGATGTACACCCCGTGGCCCGGCGAGGTC
>JASHXN010000043.1 GCA_030043505.1 Thermoplasmata archaeon | reverse complement strand
GCGTCCCGGCCGACCTCGCCGTCCAGGAAGAGGGAGGCCGCCTCGCCGGAGCCCTACCGGGCGAAGTGTCGGAGTCGGCGCGCAAGCGCGGGCTGCGGCAGCTCGGTACGCTCGGCTCCGGGAACCACTTCCTCGAGGTTCAATCGGTGGACGAGGTGTTCTTCCCCGAATTCGCCGCGGCGCTCGGGCTCGCGCCGCGGCAGGTCGTGGTGATGCTGCACACCGGTTCCAGGGGCCTGGGCCACCAGGTCGCGACCGACTTCATCGCGCGGATGGACCAGCGGCTCCAGCGCGAGGGGGTGACGCTCGTCGACCGCCAGCTCTCGTGCGCCCCGATCGCCTCCGAGGACGGCCAACGGTACCTGGGGGCGATGGCGGCCGGCGCGAACTTCGCCTGGGCGAACCGGCAGACGATCACCGCCGGGGTCCGGCGCGGCTTTGCGGCCGTCTTCGGCCGTCCCGCGGAGGAGCTCGGCGTGGAGGTCGTCTACGACATCGCCCACAACATCGCCAAGGTCGAGGAGCACCGCACCAACGGTACTTCGAAGTCGGTCCTGGTCCACCGGAAGGGGGCGACCCGCGCCTTCCCGGCGGGCCGGGAGGAGGTGCCCGCGCCGTACCGGCCGTACGGCCAACCGGTCCTCATCCCCGGCGACATGGGGACGGCGAGCTACGTCCTCGCCGGGCTCCCCGGATCGATGGAGCGGTCGTTCGGCTCGTCGTGCCACGGCGCCGGGCGTCGGCTGAGCCGCAGCGCGGCGGCCCGCACGTTCCGGTTCGACGAGGTGACGCAGCGGCTCGGCGCGAAGGGGATCGTCGTCCGCTCCGCGACGCGGGAAGGGATCACCGAGGAGGCGCCGGGCGCCTACAAGAACATCGAAGAGGTCGTCCGCGTCGCCGAAGGGGCCGGGTTGAGCCGGCGCGTCGCCCGCCTCGTGCCGCTCGGGGTCGTCAAGGGCTAGGGCCCGCTCCGGTCACCGCGGCGGCCGGGGCCGGGTGACCCAGACGAAGAATCCGGCGAGCGCCCCCCCGGCGGCGGCGCCGACGAGCAGCACCAGGGCGGGGCCGATCGGAAGCGGCGCGAGCACGTCGACCGACCACGCGCAGCCGGCGGCGCCGGTGCCGGCGTCCGTGACCTCGACCACGACGTGGTACGTCCCGGGGGTGTCGAAGGTGATCGTCACCTCCTCCGCCGAAGCGTTCGACCCGTTCGGCAGGGTCCAGGCGTACGCGTACGGGGGCCCGTCGCCGCCCTGCGGCTCCGGATCGAACGTCACCGTGTACGGGGCCGTGCCGCGCAGCGTCTGCGCCTCGCAGCCGCTGAGGCCCAGCGCGACCGACGCGACGACGCCGCTGACGCGGACGGCCTCGTCGCCGTACGCGTCGTACGCGCGGGCGGTGACGGTGTACTCCCCCTCCGCGCTGTACAATTGGCTGAACGTCGACCCGTGGGCGGTCGTCCCGTCGCCGGAGCTCCATCCGACCCCGACCGTCCCGGGTCCGGAGGTCGTGGCCGTGCCGGTGACGGCGAGCGGCACGACCCCGGACGTGTCGGTGAGCGTGGTCGCGAGCTGCAGGGCGTTCGCCTTCGGAACGAACCCCCCGCTCTCGGTCGCGAAGAAGTCGGGGAGCGTCACGGGGACGGACCGCAACGATTGCAGGTGCGTCGTCTCCAGCAGGATCGTCGCGTCGAGCGTGTTGCCCGGCAGCAGGTCGACCGACGCGTAGTACGTCTCGGAGAGATTCACGCCGAAGCCGTCCTGCCCGTTGCCGAGCAGCCACTCGACGATCGCGCCGTTCGTCACGGACGCCGGTCCGAGCACCGTCGCGTTCCAGGCGACCGTCGTCCCCGAGGAGAGGTTCACCGCCGGCGTCACCGTCGCCGTGATCCCCGCCGTGGCGGGACCGGGCGCCGTGACATCGAGGACGAACGCTTCGCTCGCGTTGCCGTACCCCTCGTCCGAGAGCGAGGCGAGGGCCACGTACTCCCCCGCCGTGCTGTACGTGGTCGACACGGACGCGCCGACGGCCGACCGCGCGTTGCCGAACCGCCAGGTCGTGTCCGCCGCGCTGGCGAGGTACCCTCCCGAAGCCGTCGCGGCGAAGTCGACGGTGAGCGGCGCGGGGCCGGTGAGCGTGGAGGCGGTGAACGTCGCCGTGAGGGCGGGGGCGACCGTCACGTTCACCTCGGCGGTCGCTTCTCCGTTCGCGGTGTCGTTCTCCCAGCCGGTCACCTGGTAGGCGCCCGCGTCCGGGAACACCGTGCAGCCGCACGCCTGCGTGTACGCATCGTTCGACCGCATCGCCATCTGGTTCGACAATCCTGCGGGAGCCGTCACCCCCCCGGTCGCGGCGAACAGCTCCGGGAAGTCCGCCGGCGCGTCCCGGGTCTTCACCCCGGTCGCGGCGGTCAGCTGCAGCGGGGTCGTCGGGTTGCCGCACGTGGGGGCGGCCGCCCCCCCGACCGTGACAGCGACGCGGGCGCTCGCCCCGCCGTCCGGCGGGTCCGCGCCGTCCCGGACGACGACCTCGGCGCAGTAGCCCCCTGCGGCGGGGAAGCTGTGGTTCGTCGTCGCGGCGGAGGCGTTGACCAGGAACGAGCCGTCCCCGAAC
>JASHXN010000042.1 GCA_030043505.1 Thermoplasmata archaeon | reverse complement strand
CCGACAGACGCCCCCGACGACCGCGCGCCGGCACTCCGGGCACCGATAAACGAGACCGCTGGGCGGAAGCAGCCCGACCACGAGCCCCTCGATCGCCGTCGCCTCCCCGCCGCCCTCGGCCTCCACGTCGGCGATCGGCCGCGGCGGCCGTCGGAGCCAGTGGGCGGGCTCGGGCAGCGCGCTGCCGGCGATCCGGGCGACGTGCGAGCGGTCGTCGAGGATCAGCTGGCGACGGCCGCGGAACGAGCGGACGTACCCCCCGCTGACCCGAACCGCCTCTCCGCTGGCGAGCCCGAAATCGTTCCACGAACTGAACGCGATCGCGGCGCCGGCGTCGGCGAGGAGACCCTCGTGGACGATCCTCCGTTCCTCGCCCACGCTGACCGGCTTCTCCTGGACGGAAAGGACGCGCGCTTCGACACGGAACCCCTCGTCCCCGTCGGCGAGCTCACGGATCGTCCGCAGCGGCAGCTGCTCCGGGTCGACCTGCGGGAGTTCCGCCGGCCCGGCGGGGCCGATCCGGGTCTTCCAGCCGAACACGAGTTCGCTCCGGCCCCGGAACTCCCGGACCTCGGCGCCGACCGCGCGGACGATCGTCCCGCGCTCGACCTCGTCGCGGGGCGGGTCCCACCAGGTGAACCGCACCGTCGCCGTACCGTCGCTCAGCAAGCCCGAGAGGAGCGGCCGCCGGCTGCCGTCGCTGGCGCGCACGACCTCCCGACGCCGTACGGAGACGATCCGCCCGACGACGTGGACGACCGGCGATCGCTGGCCGACCTCGCGCAGCAGGATCTCGGGCAGCTCCTCCGCACTTCGGCCCTCCGGCATGGACGCGGCCGTTCCAGCCCACCGCGCGTTAAAGGCGTCGCCGGCCCGCCGGGCGGTGAAGCGCGCCGTGCGGTCGCCCGCGCCCGGCCGTCCGGTCGCGGACAACGCTTTTCTCTCTCGTCCGGTCCATTCCTACGCGTGAGCGGGAAGTTCTCCCAACGGGTCGACCAGGTCCTCCGCGCCCGGCGCTCGCTCCTGTGCGTCGGCCTGGACCCGGACCCGGCGCAGATGCCGAAACCGCTGCGTCGGCTCGCCCCCGCCGCCCAGCTCGAGCGGTTCCTCGCGGGGGTCGTCTCCGCGACGTACCCGCATGCCGCGGCGTACAAGATGCAGCTCGGCTCCTACCTGCAGTACGGGCCCGACGGCTTCCGGGCGCTCGCCCGGTGGACGAAGCGGATCGGCCCGACCCGGATCAAGATCCTGGACCTGAAGGCGAACGACATCCCGAACACGATGCGGATGGTCCGCGACGGGGCGTTCCGGGCGTTCGGCTTCGATGCGGTCACCCTGACGCCGTGGGTCGGCTGGGAAACGATGGAGCCGTTCCTCGACGACCCGAGGCACGGGTTCTTCGTCGTCGCGCACTCCTCGAACCCCGGCTCGGGCGACTTCCAGGAGATCCCGACCCCGCGGGGGCCGCTCTGGCTGGCGGTCGTCTCCGAGGTACGCCGGCTCGCGCACGCCCATGGCAACGCCGGGGTCGTTCTCGGCGCGACGTTCTCGGACGCGCTGCGGACGGCCCGGGCGACCCTCGGCAACGGCGTCCCGATCCTCGTGCCCGGTATCGGGGCGCAGGGCGGCTCGCTGGCGACCACCGTCCGAGAGGGCGCCGATGCGCACGGCCGCGCGCTCCTGGTGAACGCCTCCCGCAGCATCCTGTACGCCTCGCAGGAGGCCGACTGGCGACGCGCGGCGGCCAAGGAGGCCGAGCGGACCTCGGTCCAGATCAACCAGCTGCGCTCAGGGCTTCGTACAGACGGATGAGGGCGCCCGCGACGCGGTCGAGCCCGTACCGCTGTTCCGCTCGCTGCCGCCCGGCCGCGCCCATCGCCTGCGCGCGCGCCGGGTCACCGAGCAGCACCTGAAGCTTCGAGGCGACGTCGTTCGAGAGGAGCGGCTCGACCAGGAGCCCCTGGACCCCATCATCGATCACCTCGCGCACGCCCGGCATATCGGAGATGACGACGGGCAGGGCGCACGCCATCGCCTCGGCGACCGCGAGACCGAACCCTTCGAGGCGGTTCTGCGACGGGAAGGCGAAGACGTTCGCGAGCCCGAGGTAGCCGGGGAGGTCGTCGTCCGAGACCCCGGGGCAGAAGTGCGCCCGGTCGGCGACCCCGATCCGTCGCGCGAGCGCGGCGAGGTCGACCAGGCGCGGGCCCCGCCCGACGATCAGGGCGTGGACGTCCGGCGGAAGGCTCGCGAGCGCTTGGAGCAGGACGTCGACCCCCTTGTGGGGCACCAGCCGACCCGTGAAGGCGACGACCCGTTTGCCCTCGAGCCCGAGCGCCGCGCGGAGGCCGGGGCGCTCGGCCCGCGGGCGGAACCGCTGGAGGTCCACCAGCGCCGGGATCACGTCGAGCTCGCGCCCCCGCAGGCTCGCGGAGGTCCGGCCGTAGCTCTCCGTGTGGACGACGATCCGGTCGACCCGGGCGAGGGTCGGGGGAAGGAACGTGCGCTCGTACGCGCCCGCGATCAGGCGCCCCGTCGCTCCCGCGAGGAACAGGTCGCAGTGGTACGTCAGGCAGACCGGCACGTCGACGTCGTCGAGCGCCTCGGTGGCGAAGAACGACGTGAGCGGCGGCGGGTA
>JASHXN010000041.1 GCA_030043505.1 Thermoplasmata archaeon | reverse complement strand
GAACAGCGGTCCGGTCCGGACCTCGGCGTTCCGAACGTGGTTGCGGTCGAGGTTCTGCCGGGCCAATCGGGCGGCGCGGTGGTTGACGTCGGTGAGGAGGATCTCGCCGCGGGGGGCTGCCCGGGCGGCGGCGATGCCGACGGCGCCCCAGCCGCACCCGAGGTCCAGCACATGGTCCGTGGGCCGGAGCTCCAGGTTCTCGATCAGCAACGCGGTGCCCGGGTCGAGCCCGTGGGACGCGAACACGCCCGAGTCCACGACGAACGACAGCAACTCCCCGCGGTAGACGAACCGGAGCTCGCGCCGGCTCGGGCGCGAGTGCGGCCGCTCGGCGAAGTACTGCTCGCCGTCAGGCGCCGGGACCATCAGGAGGAACGGCGTCGGAAGAACGACTCACGTCGCCCTTCCGCGGTCGGCGCCGCCTCGCCGAGCGCTTCGCGGAACCGGTCCCGGTCCTTCGAGGAGAGCGAGCGCGGGATCTCGACATGCACCGTCACGATCAGGTCGCCCCGGTTCGTGCCGCGCAGGCGCGGGAATCCGTGCCCCCGCAGGCGGAACTGGGTCTCGGGCTGCGTGCCCGCGGGGATCTGAAGGTCGGCCTTGCCATCGATCGTCGGCACCGTCACGTGCCCTCCGAGGAGCGCGACCCCGAGGGGAACGGTCGTCTCGGTGAACCCGTCCTGCCCGGCGCGCCGGATCGAGCTCGGCGGGTCGAAGAGGACGTGCACGTACAGGTCGCCGGACCGGCCCCCGGCGCGGCCGGCCCTTCCGCGGTCCGGCACGCGCAGCACCGCGCCGTCCTCGATCCCCGGGGGAACGTCGAGCTCCAGCTTCTCCACGGTCGAGGTCGTGCCGGCCCCCTTGCACGTCGGGCACCGCTCGAGGATCCGCCGGCCGGTGCCGTGGCAGCGGGGGCACTCCCCGATGCTGATCAGTTGCGTGTAGCCGCGGTTCTGGACGCGACGGACCTGTCCTTGGCCGCCGCAGGTGGAGCAGACCTCGAGCGCCGTCCCGTCCTTCGCGCCGGTGCCATGACAGTCGACGCACGGGCGCGTGCGCGGGACCTCCAGATTCGGGTGCGCGCCGTGGACCGCCGCCGACAGCGGCAGCCGGACGGTCATCTCCGCGTCGGCGCCTCGGCCGCGCTCGCGCGGTCCGAGCCCCCCGAACGACATCCCGAGCCCTTCGAACAGCTGCTGGAACAGCGGCGAGGAGGAGAACAGGTCCTCGACGTCCCCGGCGTGCGTGAAGTTCTGCCACGTGAACCCCCCGGGCCCGAAGTCGTTCTCGACCCCGGAGAAACCCAGCTGGTCGTACCGCTCCCGTTTCGCCGGGTCGACCAGCACCTCGTACGCTTCCGAGAGCTCCTTGAACTTCTCCTCCGCGACCTTCGGGTTCTCCTTGGTGACGTCCGGGTGGTACTGCCGGGCGAGCTTGCGGTACGCCGACTTCACCTCGTCCGTGCTGGCCCCCTTCGGGACCCCGAGCACCTCGTAGTAGTCGCGCTTCGGCATCGAACGGAACGACCGTCGGGCGGTCGGAGACCAATCTAGAGGCGTCGCTACTTACGTTTTCGGCGAGGGCGGGCCCCCGGGCGAGCCGGCCCGCCGAACTCGACCTTCGTGCCGACCTGGGCGCGGTAGACGTCGGCCGCCCGGCGCTGCGCCAGCGCGAGCTCGAGGGTACCGAAGCTCGACCGGACGACGACCGGGGCGCCGGAGGTAGCTTCATCGTAGCCCCGGGCGAGCCGGGCCACGAGCACGCGACGCCCCAGCCGGACGCGGACCGCACCGGACGTTGCGGAGGTCCAGGCGCTCGGGACGTTGGTGACCAGGTTCCCGAAACGGTCGACATGTGCTACCTCGCCGATCGTCCTGCCGTGAGTTCGGCGCGGCTCACGACGCCGCAAACGGAGCACTTCGGTCGGGGCGCCGAGCTCGGCCGGTCGAACGCCGGTGGCGAGGGCGGCAGCCGCCGGGGCGAAGAGATCCCGGCCGTCGAACGTCGTGCCGACCCGAGGGGCCGCCTCGACCCGCTGCGGCACGAGGGCGAACGCGCGGAACGGACCTCGCGACTCGGCCAGCGCGGGCAACAGTCCATTGTCCGGTCCCACGAACGACGTCCCGTCCGAGCCGGCGAGCACGATCGGACGCCGTCGTCCGCCGACGCCGGGGTCGACGACGACGACGTGCACGGCCCCGGCGGGAAATCGTCGGATCGTTTCCCGGAGCACGAACGCCGCCTCGGCGGGATCGTGCGGGCGCAGCTCGTGGGTCAGGTCGAGAAGATGACCGGGCGGCACGTGGTGGGCCAGGACCGCCTTCATCTGGGCGGCGTAGGCGGAGCCCATGTCGGTCGACAGGGTCACCCAGCGGGGTCGGGGCGACGAGCGCCGGGAGCGGCGCGCCACGGACGCGGGCGGCTCGCGCCTACGACTTCATGATCGCGACGAGGAAGATCCCGACCGCGACCAACGCCCCGATCAGCGCCGCGACGATCACGAGGAACGACTCCCAGACGAGGGCCCCGAGGGCATCCTTGTGCCCGCCGAACCAGCCCGCGTGGTACGCATACCCCGACAACAGGCCGACGACGATCCCCGCGGCGAGGAGTCCGACCCCGACCGTGCGGCTCTTGCCGCTGCCGAAGTAGGCGGTGAAGATCCCCGCCAGGATCATGAAGAGCGCGAAGACCAGGAGGAAGATCTCCAGGAACTGCCAGCCGCCGACGCTCAAGGTACTGCCAATTTTCGCCAGTTCGACCAACATTGCTGTTCCTCAGAACTT
>JASHXN010000040.1 GCA_030043505.1 Thermoplasmata archaeon | reverse complement strand
GGACCTCCGGGAGGCGGCGCTCGGGGTCGGAGCGACGCGCTGGGAGGCGACTCGACTGTCGGTCCTCGGCCCGGCCGTGCCCGGGATCGTCGGCGCGGCCGTGCTCGGGCTCGCCCGTGCGATCGGGGAGACGATTGCGGTGGCGCTCGTCATCGGCAACGAGTACCAGCTTCCGACGTCCCTGTTCTCCCGGGGCGTGACGATCCCGAGCTGGATCGTCAACGCGTTCAGCGAGTCGTACGGGCTCTCGCTCAGCGCGCTCTACGAGCTCGCGGGGATCCTGCTCGTGGTATCGGTCTGTGTCAACGTCGGCGCCCGGCTGCTGATCGCGCGCTGGGAACGCGGCCGGGGGCGCTCCCGCGCCTTCCGGCGCGAGCGCCGGATCACGCCGGCCCGGCCCTCTGGCGGAGCGGGACTCGCCGTCCCGGCGTGGTTCGCGACCGCGGTCGCTCGTCGCTCCCGCCGCCTGCTTCGGCGGCGGATCGTCGAGGGGTTGGTCGTTGCCCTGGTCGCCGGGGCGGTGGTGCTCGCTGCCTGGCCGCTCGCGAGCCTCATCGGCACCGCCGTCTCGAACGGGGGCCAGGCGGTCGTGACCCCCTCGTTCTACACGACGCAGCCGGCGGCGCCGTGCGGCGTCGGTCAGTCGAGCTGCCCGCTGGGCGGGATCGGCCCCGAGATCCAGGGGACGCTGATCATGGTCGGCCTCGCGGCGCTGATCGCGATCCCGGCGGGCCTGCTCGCCGGCATCTACATCGCGGAGTTCGCCCGACGGCGCGTCGGGGTGGCGCTCGGCGTCGTGGTCGACGTACTGCTCGGCGTACCGACGATCCTGATCGGGGTCTTCGTGTTCGCGGTGTTCCTCGACTACGACCGGGTCGACGACCAGAGCGCGCTCGCCGGAGCGGCCGCGCTCGCGGTGCTGATGCTGCCGATCGTCGCGAAGGCGACGGAGCTCGCCCTGCGCACCGTTCCCGACGCGGTCCGCGAGGGCGGTCTCGCTCTCGGGTTTCCTCGGCATCGCGTGACGCTTCGCCTCGTCCTCGGGAGCTCGCGCAACGCCCTCGTGACCGGTATCCTCCTCGCGGTCATGCGCGCTGCCGGCGAGACCGCGGCGGTGCTGTTCACGGCCGGGAGCAGCGTCTACTGGGCGACCGACCTCCGGTCCCCGATCGGCTCCATCGCCCCGTTCATCTACGACGCCCTGACGGTGTACTCCTCCCCGAACTACACCGAGGCGGCGTGGGGGGCGGCGCTCGTCCTCCTCCTTATGATGGCCGCCGTCACTCTCGCCGCCCGCTTGGCCGTCCGGGGCACGGAACGCCAGCGCGGGATGTGAGGGCGTGCCTTCGAAGCTCGAAGTCCGCGACCTGAACGCCTGGTACGGCGGGCGTCAGGCGCTGTACGACGTCGCCGCCGACCTCGAGGACTGCGCGGTGACCGCGATCATCGGGCCGTCCGGCTGCGGGAAGTCGACGTTCCTACGCTGTCTCAACCGGCTGCACGAGGAGGTCCCGGGGACCCGGGTCACGGGCACGATCCGCCTGGACGGGACCAACCTCGCCGCCGAGAACGTCGTCAGCGTCCGGTGCCGGATCGGGATGGTGTTCCAGAAGCCGAACCCGTTCCCCAACCTCTCGGTGTTCGAGAACGTCGCCGCGGGACTGCGGCTGCTGGGGGTCCGCCGGCGGGAAGAGCTCGACCAGGGGGTGGCGGACGCGCTCATCCACGCCGGGCTCTGGGAGGAGGTCGAGCACCAGCTCGATGCGCCAGGGACGAGCCTCTCCGGCGGGCAGCAGCAGCGGCTGTGCATCGCCCGGGCGCTGGCGGTCCGGCCCGAGGTCCTCCTGATGGACGAGCCGTGCTCCGCGCTCGACCCGATCGCGACGGCGAAGGTCGAGTCGCTGATCGCGCGGCTGCGGCACGAGTACGCCGTGGTGATCGTTACCCACAACCTCGCCCAGGCGCGGAGGGTCTCCGACCGGACCGTCTTCTTCTACCTCGGCAAGGTCGTGGAGTCCGGACCGACCACCCGGATCTTCGAGGGCCCGACCGAGAAGCTCACGGGGAACTACGTCAACGGACGGTTCGGCTGAGCGGGCCGGCACGACGATTATCCGCCCGGACGCTTCCGACGGCGCGGATGAAGGCGCTCGTCCTCATCGGGGGGCTCGGCACGCGCCTGCGCCCGGTCACCTACGCCGTTCCGAAGCAGCTGATCCCGCTCGCCGGGAAGCCGATGCTCTACCACGTCCTCGACCTCCTGCCCCCCGGCCTCGAGGAGGTCGTCCTGGCGACCGGCTACCGGGCCGACCAGGTCGACCGGTACGTCCGCGAGCACCCCGACCGCTGGCCGCTGCGGACCGTCGTCGAGCCGGTGCCCCTGGGGACGGGCGGCGGGATGCGGAACGCGGGGGACGCGATGAGCGACCCGTTCTTCCTGCTCAACTCCGACGTCATCGCCCAGGCCGACCTCGGCGCGGTCGCCGAGGCGCACCGCCGGTCGAGCCGGGTCGGGACGATGACGCTCAGCGAGGTCGACGACACGCGGCCGTACGGCGTCGCCGCGCTCGGCCCGGACGACCGGATCACGGCGTTCGTCGAGAAGCCCGAGCCGGCAAAGGCGCCGTCCCACTGGATCAACGCCGGGCTCGCGATCTGGTCCCGGTCGGTCCTCGACCGGATCCCCCGCGGACGGCCGGTGAGCTTCGAGCAGGAGATCGTCCCCGGCCTCCTGCCCGGAGGCGTCTTCGGCTACCGGCTCTCCGGTTTCTGGGACGACGCCGGGACGCCCGAGCGTCTGCTGCGCTCCCAGCGCCTCCTGTTCGAGGCGGGTCGGGGCGCGCACCTCCGTCGGCCCGACGGGGCCGGGGGCCAGGGCCCGGTCGCGGCCCTGGACGGGGCGACCGCCCGGGGGGCGACGGTCGGCCCGTTCGTCACGCTCGGGACCGACACGACCGTCGGGACCGGCTCGCTCGTGGAGGACTCGGTCGTCATGGACGGAGCCCGCATCGGACGAGGATGCCGCGTCGTACGGTCGATCGTGGGCCCCGGGATGTCGGTCGAGGACGGCCGGGTCGTCGAGGGACA
>JASHXN010000039.1 GCA_030043505.1 Thermoplasmata archaeon | reverse complement strand
ACGAACGGAACGAGCCGGCGGGCCACGACCCCCGTGATCTGGACGACCTCGACCGGCCCGAGCGCCGTCGCGAAGTGGTAGTGCCGGCGGACGTTGTGGTCCGCCTCCGGGCGGAACGCCGCGCGGAACCCCGCTCCGGCGACTTCGGTCGCCTCGACGCGGCCCGCGACCGGCGCCCGGTTGACGTGGACGTTCGTGACGTTCATGAAGACGGAGATCCGCCAGCGGGGGCCCTCGCGGTGGACCGCCCGGACGCGTCCGTCCGCGGCCGAGACGATCCCCTCCCCCGGCGGCCGGTCCGGGTCCCGGAAGAACACCGCGAGGAAGACGACGGCGCCGGCCGCGACCAGGGACCCGCCGAGGAACGCCAGACGGAGGGGTGCGTCGAGGACGACGGCGCCCACCAGCGCGGCGAGGAGGGCGGCGACCGGACCGAGCCAGCGGCCCGCGCCCGGCGCGAACACCGGCTTACCCGGTGAGCACGATCTCGATGTTGACGCCGTCCGGGACCTGGATCCGCATCACCTGACGGAGCGCCCGCTCGTCGGCGTCGATGTCGATCAGGCGCTTGTGGATCCGCATCTCCCAGTGGTCGATCGTGCTCGTGCCGCCGCCGTCCGGACCCTTGCGGATCGGGACCTTCAACTTCTTCGTCGGGAGCGGGATTGGCCCGGCGATCGCGACGCCGGTCTTCTGGGAGATGTCCCGGATCTGCTTGCAGATCGTGTCGACCTTATGGGAGTCGGTCCCCGACAGCGAGATGCGGGCCTTCTGCGGCATCGATGGACCCGCCCCTTCCGCCGCTCCGGTCCGTCCGCGCGATCACTCGCGCTTCTTGACCTCGACGACGACGCCCGCCGCGACGGTCTGGCCCATGTCCCGGACCGCGAACCGGCCGAGCTGCGGGTACTCCTTGTACTTCTCGATGACGAGCGGGCGCTTCGGCGTGATCTTCACGACCGCGGCGTCCCCGGTCTTCAGCGTCTGGGGGTTCTCCTCGGCCACCTGGCCCGTCTTCGGGTCGAGGCGCTTCTGGAGCTCCGTGAACTCGCAGGCGACCTGGGCGGTGTGGGCGTGGAACACCGGCGCGTAGCCGACCGTGATGACGCTCGGGTGGTTCAGCACCTGAATGTTCGCGACGAAGCTCTCGACGACCGTCGGGGGGTTCGACACCGGGCCGGCGACGTCGCCCCGCCGGATGTCGTTCTTGTCGATCCCGCGGACGTTGAAGCCGATGTTGTCGCCCGGGATCGCCTCCTGGACGGCCTCGTGGTGCATCTCGATCGTCTTCACTTCGCCCGTCTTGCCGCTGGGCATGAAGGTGATCTTGTCGCCGAGCTTGACCTTGCCCGTCTCGACGCGCCCGACCGGGACGGTCCCGATCCCGGTGATCGTGTAGACGTCCTGGACCGGCAGCCGCAGGGGCTTGTCGGTCGGCTTCTCCGGGACCTTGAGCGCGTCCAGCGCCGCCAGCAGGGTCGGGCCCTTGAACCACGGCATGTTCGGGCTCGCCTTGTTGATGTTGTCGTCCTTGAACGCCGAGATCGGGAGGAACGTCACCTGCGTGTCGACCTTGAAGCCGACGTTCTTGAGGAGCTTCGTCAGCTCCTCCTTGATCTCCTCGTACCGCTTCTCGGAGTAGGCGACCTCCTGCCGGTCCATCTTGTTGACCGCGCAGATCAGCTGCGAGACGCCGAGCGTCCGGGAGAGGAAGATGTGCTCGCGGGTCTGCTCCTGGATCCCTTCCGCCGCCGAGCAGACGAGCACGGCCCCGTCGGCCTGGCTCGTCCCCGTGATCATGTTCTTGACGAAGTCCCGGTGCCCGGGCGCGTCGATGATGGTGAAGTAGTACTTCTGGGTGTCAAAGCGGCGGTGCGCGATATCGATCGTGACGCCGCGCTCGCGCTCTTCCTTGAGCTCGTCCATCACCCAGGCGAACTCGAACGTCGCCTTCCCCTTCGCCTCCGCCTCGGCCCGGAACTTGTCGATCTCTTCCTGCCGGATGACGCCGGTGTCGAGGAGCAGCCGGCCGACCGTCGTGGACTTCCCGTGGTCGACGTGGCCGATGAAGACGATGTTGAGGTGGGGCTTCTGCGCCATCCGCTGGTCTCTCCGGGCGCGGCCAAAAGGCCCCCCTATTTGAGCCTTGTTGAACTTTCGACCGAGAGGGCGCGCCGGGCCGGCGTCCCGGGGAGCGTCCGGGCCGCACCCGGAACGAACGGCCCCGACCTTCGCGGGGGCTGTTGGGCAATCGATTAATCGGCGGGCGCGGTCGGGACTCCGGCTCCTCCGAGGCGCAACGCGTGAGCGAAACCCCGAGCGGAACCGTCGCCGCAAGCCGGGCCTCCGTCGTTCGGCTCATGATCCCGAGCGACGCCAACTTTTCCGGGAACGTCTTCGGCGGGGAGATCCTCTCGGAGGTCGACCGGGTGGCGTACATCACCGCCTGCCGTCACGCGGGCGCCACGTGCGTCACCGCGTCGTTCGACCGGGTCGACTTCCTCGAGCCGGTCCGGGTCGGGGAAGTGATCGAGGCCGTGGCGGAGCTCACCTACGTCGGCCGCACGTCGATGGAGGTGGCCGTCGGGGTGCACGCCCGCCCGATCGCGCACGCCCCGTCGCGACGGGTCGTTCAAGCGTACGTCACGATGGTCGCGGTCGACAGTGCCGGGCGGCCAGTGCCGGTCCCGCCGCTCGCGCTGACGACCGACGAGGAGCGCCGTCGGTTCGACGAGGGGAAGGCTCGGATGGAGCAACGGCGCCGGTCGCGTATCGCTTCGTGAGGACAACATGCTGTGCGAAATGTGCGGGAACGAAGTGGAGTCGACCAGCCGGATCCGGATCGAACAGTCGGTGCTGAACCTCTGCCCGGCCTGCGCCAAGTTCGGCACGCCGCTCGACCCCCCGCCGCCGCCGGCTCCGGTCGCGGCACGGCCCGGGCGGCCCGCCGGCACGTCGTCCCCCGTGCTGCGGCCGGCACCGCGCGCCCGCCGGCTGGAGGAACGGGACCTCTACGCGGAGATCGGCGAACTGGAGCTCGCGCCGGACTGGGGCGCCCGCGTGCGCCGGGCCCGCGAAGGACTCGCGTGGACTCCCGAGGAGCTGGCGAAGCGGCTCAACGAGAAGCGCTCGGTCGTCCTGAAGGTCGAGGCCGGAGGGTTCCACCCGCCGGACGCGCTCGTCCGGAAGTTGGAGCACCTGCTGAAGGTCCGCCTGCGCGCCGAACCGGAGCCGACCGCCTAGCGGGGTCGACCGGTGCGTCGCTGGCGGCGGCTACGGGTCACGGGGCGGCGGTGGCGCGCCGGACCCGCTCCCGCGGGCGCCTCTCGGACCGAGAGGAGCCGCTCCAGGATCGCCTTCTGGGCGTGAAGCCGATTCTCCGCCTGATCCCACACCGCGGACCGGTCCCCGTCCAGCACGTCGTCCGTGATCTCCTGGCCTCGGTGCGCCGGGAGGTCGTGGAGGACGAACGCGGCCGGGGCCGCCGAGGCGAGGAGGCGGGCGTTGATCTGGTATCCTTGGAACGCCCGTTCCCGCTCCGCCTGCGACGCCTCATCGCCCATGGAGACCCACACGTCGGTGTACAGCGCGTCGGCGCCCTTGGCGGCCTGGGCGGGGGAGGTCACGAACTGCAGCGTCGCCCCGGTCCGCTCCGCGACCGTGCGCGCGCGCTGCACGATCTCCGCGCGGGGCCGGTACGCTTCCGGGATCGCCGCCGTCAAGTCGAGCCCGACCGCGGCCGCTCCGAGGAGCAGCGAGTGCAGGACGTTGTTGCCGTCCCCGATCCACGCCAAGCGTCGACCGTCGAAGCCGTCCGCCCACCGCTCGCGCATCGTGAGCAGGTCGGCGACGACCTGGCACGGATGCTCGACGTCGTCCAGCGCGTTGATCACGGGGACCGTGGCGTGCCGCGCGAGCTCGACGACGTTCTCGTGCCGGTAGGCCCGGTAGGCGATCGCGTCCACGTACCGGGAGAGGACGCGGGCGGTGTCCGCGATCGTCTCGCCCCGGCCGAGCTGCAGGTCGTTGGAGGAGAGGTAGAGCGCCCGGCCCCCGAG
>JASHXN010000038.1 GCA_030043505.1 Thermoplasmata archaeon | reverse complement strand
GGTCGTCCGCGTAGCCTAGGCTCGTGACGACGTCGAGCCCCACCAGGATGTCGTAGAAGTAGTGGGTCGGGTAGTGAAATCGGAACCAGGGGTCGTACCTCGGACCTTCCCGGAACAACCCTCGCTGCAGGTAGAATTCGACCCCCCGTTCGATCGCGGCGTCGATCGACGGCGTCCGCAGCGCCTTGGGCAACGCGGCGAAGGCGGCCAGCGCTTCCCAACAGTCGAGGGTGCCGGGTTGGTCGGGAGCGCAGTTCCACCCGCCGTCCTTCCGCTGGTCTTCCACCAACCACGCGTACAGCTTCTGGACCCGCCGATCTTCCCCGTAGCCGAAGCGGGTCAGCATCCCGGCGAGGTTCCCGACCGCGCAGACCTCCTCCGTGAAGAAGTTGAACGGCGAGCTGAACCGGAGCTTGTAGTCGAAGATCAGTTCCGCGATCTTCCGGATGCGCGGGTCCTTCGCCGTCAGGCCGAGGTCGGCGAGCACGAGCGCGGGCCACATGGTCGAGCCGAACTGTGGGAATTGCAGGAAGCGGGCCCACGCCGCGAACGTGGTCGGTTTACGAGCCTCCCAGTAGCCCTCCGGTTTCTGCCGACGCAAGAGTTCGGCCGCCCATCCGTCGCGGCCGATCCTCGCCCGGGCCGCCGCGACCTCGGGGTGGTTCGGGCGCCGCCCGAGCAGGTCGAGCAGCGTTCGCATCTGGACCGCGGGTTGTTCGGACTCGAGAAGCCATGCGAGAACCCGCTCGCTCGGGCCGCCGCTCCGAGTCGCTCGAGAACCCGCCATGCGAACGCCGGCTCACCGCTCCCGGTGGTAGTGGTGGAGGACGACGCCGTTCCGGAACGTCCACGACCGAACCCGGCGCAGGGCCCGGGGGCGTCGCAAGGGTCCGAAGAGCCGGTACCGTCCTTCCCCTAGGATGACCGGGACGACCGCGAGGAGGTAGTGATCGATGAGGTCCTCCTCGATCAGCGCCTTCGGGAACTCTACGCCGCCCGGAACCAGCATGTTGGCTCCCGGCCGGCGTCGGAGCCGGTCGATCTGGGCCTTCACCGCCCCCCGCACGATCGTCGTGTTCGCCATCTTGGGGCCTGCGAGGGACCGGGAGAAAACGAACTTCGGCGTCTCGACGATCGACCGTGCCTGGGCCCTCCAGTCCTTCGAGTAGTTCGGATCGTCCACGACCTTGGGCCAGAACGCGCTGAACTGGTTGTACGTCCCCCGGCCGAGCAGCAGCGTATCCACCCTAGCGGCTGGCGTACGCCGGAACGCCTTGCCCAGGTCGCGCCAGTAGCTCCGGTCGTTGATCGGGACGAATCCGTTCTTGCTGTCCGCGAACCCGTCCAAGGTCGTGTGCATCTGGAGCACGACTTCCCGCACGGAACCCGCCTGCTGGTCGCCGCTGCATCTTCCGCGCGGACTTGACGCTTCCACGCAGGCGTAGGGCGCACGGGAACGGCTGCGCGGGGCGTCGGGAGCGGAGTCGGCGGCGGGTGGTTCTTTCAGGTCCGGGACCTCTCGGGAGCCGAGGTCGCCCGACATGGCAACGCTCCTCGAGGATGCGGCACACCGCGCCGAACGGTATCTGGACGGACTCGGCGACCGGTCGGTGGCACCGAGCGAGCAAGCGATCCGAGCGCTCTCCCGGCTGGGGGGACCTCTGCCGGACGCAGGTGTCGACGCCGCCCAGGTGATCGCGGAGCTCGACGATGTCGGGTCCCCCGCCACGGTAGCGAGCGCGGGAGGGCGTTACTTCGGGTTCGTCATCGGGAGCGGCTACCCGGTCTCCCTGGCGGCCCACTGGCTTGCCGGCAGCTGGAACCAGAACGCCGCCATGGGGGTCATGTCCCCGGTCGCCGAGCACCTGGAACGGACCGCGGCCGAGTGGACGCGCGACGTGCTCGACCTCCCTTCGTCGGCGCGGGGAGCATTCGTCACGGGCGACACGATGGCGAACTTCTCCGGCCTCGCCGCCGCCCGGCACGCGGTCCTCGCACGGGCCGGCTACGACTTCGAGCGGCTGGGGATGAACGGCGCACCGCCGATCACCGTCGTCGTGGGAGAGGAGGTCCACGTCTCCGTGCTGCGAGCCCTTTCGCTCCTTGGGTTCGGCAGGGAACGGCTCGTTCGAGTCCCGGTCGACGCGCAAGGAAGAATGGACGCGGGCCAGTTTCCGGAGCTCCGCGGACCCACGATCGTCTGCACCCAAGCCGGTAGCGTCAACGCCGGGTCCTTCGACCCCGTCGGGGAGATCTCCCGTCGAGCGCACACCGCGAGCGCCTGGGTCCATGTCGACGGGGCGTTCGGGCTCTGGGCCCGCGCCTCGCCATCGTACCGGGAGCTGGCGGCCGGCGTCGAGGAGGCCGATTCGTGGGCGCTGGACTGCCACAAGTGGCTGAACGTGCCGTACGACAGCGGCATGGTCTTCGTCCGCGATCCGGCGGCGCTGCGGGCCGCGATGGCGACCGGGCCCGCGGCGTACCTCGCCGGGAGCGCGGAAGGCGAGCCGATGGAGTTCACGCCCGAGATGTCCCGGCGGGCTCGTGGGGTGGACGCCTGGGCCGCCCTGCGCTACCTCGGTCGCAAGGGGGTCGCCGACCTGGTCGACCGATCGTGCCGGCACGCTCGGACGTTCGCCGACCGGCTCCGGGCGGCCGGGTTCCGGATCCTGAACGACGTGGTGCTCAACCAGGTCATGGTGTCGTTCGGGAGCGACGACGAGACGCGGAGAGTCATCACCGAGCTACAGCGCGACGGTACCTGCTGGTGCGGCGGCACGGTCTGGCACGGCGTCGCCGCGATGCGCATCAGCGTGAGCTCGTGGGCGACGACCGATGCGGACGTCGACCGGTCGGTGGAAGCGATCCTCCGGGTGGCCCGGAGCCGGTGAACACGACCGGAGCAACGCCCCGATACTGCGCACGGGCGCCAGCGCGGTCGGTTAGTACGACCGGGGACTTTGCGATCTGTACCCATGGCCGGCCCCAGCAGCTCTCCCCTTCCGGGAGACCTGGAGTCCTGCCGGTATTGTGGACGGCCGTTGACCAAAGGGTTCCTGCGGGGAGAGTCCTCACGACCGTTCACCCCGGCGACGATCGTCTGGGTCGACCGACAGTCGGGGGAGTCGATCCGCCTCATGGACCTCGGGATGACCGCGCTAGCAAAGTCCCCCCGGATGCCGGCGTTCCTCTGCTCCGAGTGC
>JASHXN010000037.1 GCA_030043505.1 Thermoplasmata archaeon | reverse complement strand
GCTCGAGCACCCGGATCGGATCGCGGACGACGTTCGATCGCTCGAGCGGGAGGGAGCGCCGGTGGTCCTCGTCGCGTCGGCGCGCGAAGGCGTCACCGACCTCTTGGCGCGGGGGATCGCGCGGCGCCGGTCGCGAAGCGAACATCGTCGGATCGTCGCGGAACTGGGTCGTCGGCATCCGAAGCTGCCGGCGTCGGGCCGTCGCCATCTCGAGCGGCTCGATCGTCTGTACGCGGCTCTGGAGGGCGCGCCAGGTCCGGACGCGCCGCTGGCCGACCGCATCCTGAGCCAGGGCGAGCGGGTCGGCGTCCACTGGCTCGCCGACCGGCTCCGGGGGGACGGATTGCCGGCGGTGCCGGTCGAGGCCGATCACCTGGGCTTGATCACCGACAACGCGTACGGCGCGTCCTGCCTACTGTTGGACCGGTCGGGGCCCGCGGTGCGCCGCGGGCTGGGACGGCGGCTCCGCGCGGGCGAGCTCCCCGTGGTGACCGGCTACTTCGGGCGCAGCCTCGAGGGCCGGGTCGCGACGCTCGGGCGGGGGGGTTCCGACTACGCGGCCGCCGGGATCGGGGCGCTGCTCGGCTCCGAACGGGTCGAGCTCGTCAAGCGGCACGTCGCTGTCCTGTCGGCGGATCCGCGCGAGGTCCCCGACGCCCGCCCGCTCCCCGAACTCTCCTACGAAGAGGCCGAGGAGCTCGCCCAGTTCGGCGCCCGGGTGCTCCATCCCCTCACGATCGAACCGGCTCGCGCGGCCGGACTGACGTTGCGCGTCCGCTCGCTCGACGATCCCCGCGTCGTCACGACCATCGGACCGTCGCGCGCGGGTCGACGGAATCGCGCGTTGACCGTACTTCGCCCGCTCCGGCTCCTCCGACTCCGCGTCCCGGGGGGACGGCAGCGCCCCGGGATCGTCGCGGAGGTCTCCCAGCGACTCTCGGCCCACGGTGTGAACCTGGTGCAGCTCTACACTTCGTCGGCGCTCCTCTGCCTCGTGCTCGAGCCGCGCCAGGTCGTCGGCGCCATCCGGGCGCTCGCGCCGGTGACGCAGGAGGCGGCCGCGATGCTCGACGGTCCGTACCGGGTGGCGCTTGTCACGGCGATCGGCGACGGGATCCTCGACGACGTCCACCGGCTGCCCGCGGCCGTCGTGCGCGGCGCCGAGGGATTCAGCGCGACGCCGCGGGCCCTCTCCCTGGCGGTGCCGCTCGATCGAGGCTCGGCGGTCCTCAAGGAGCTCCACCGGGCGCTGGTGCCCGAGGCCGATCCGTGAGCGACCCCTGGTCGAGCTTCGCGGCGGCGGCGGAGGGGCGCGAGACGGCCGGCTACTTCGAGTCGGCGGCTCGAGGGCCGAGCGACCGGGGGACCGCCGTGTGGTTCGCGCGGGCGGAGCACGTCCTCACGATCCGCTCCGGCCGATCCGCCCGCGAGACGCGCGCGGCCGTCGATCGTTGGGTCGCCTCGGGCCGGGACCACGTCGCGATCGGCTTCCTGGGATTCGATGCCGTCGGTCTCTTCGAGCCGGCGCTGCGCGACCGGCCGGCGGGAGATCCATTCCCGTTGGGCGCGTTCGCGCTCGCCCGGGGAGCGACGCGGTCGACGGTGCCCCCCCGGCCGGTGCCGACCGCCGGGAACTTTGCGGACCCCGGTCGACCCCGGACGGACTCGATGCCGTCGGCCCGGTTCCGGCGGAGCGTCGGTCGGCTCGTCCGCGATATCCGCGACGGCGAGGCCTATCAGGTGGTCCTCGCTCACCGCCGAAGCTGGACGCGGCCCGCCGACCTGCTCCGTCGGGCCGGAGCGCTCCGCGCGTCGGAACGATTCGCGTTCTTCTACTTCCTTCGGCTGGGCGATCTCGAGATCGTCGGCGCGTCGCCGGAGTCCGTGGCGGAGGTCGCGGGTCGTCGGGCGTTCGTGAATCCGATCGCCGGGACGATCCCGCGGGGCCGTTCACGGGGGGGACGTCGGCCCCTGCGGCTGGACCCGAAGGAGCTCGCCGAGCATCGGATGCTCGTCGACCTGGCCCGGAACGACCTCGGGGCGGTCGCGCGGCCGGGGGCCGTCCGTCTCGACTCGCTCGAGCGGGTCGAGCGATTCGCCCGGCTCAGCCACCTGGTCTCCCGGGTGAGCGCCGACCTCGAGCGAGGCGTCGGCCCATGGGACGTGCTGGCGGCGGCGTTCCCAGCGGGCACGGCGGTCGGCGCGCCCAAGATCCGGGCGACGCAGCTCCTCCGACGCGAGGAGGCGACGTGGCGAGGCGTCTACGCCGGGACCGTGGGACTCCTCACGCCCGGAGGACGCGCGGACTGGGCGCTCGCGATCCGCACCGCGTTCGCGGCCGGTCCGAAGCTCTACACGGCCGCCGGGGCCGGCATCGTTCAGCGCTCTCGGCCCGCCCGAGAGTTCGACGAGACCCGGGTGAAGCTCGCCCAGGTCGAGGCCGCGCTCGTGGGAGGCCCCGCGTGAAGATCCTCCTGGTCGACCACGAGGACTCGTTCGTACGGAACGTCGAGCAGGCGCTCCGGCGCGAGGGGGCCCGCGTGACCCGCCTTCGCTCGCGCCGCCCGGTGCGGGAGTTCCTGCGCTCCGACCCGGACGGCATCGTGCTCTCCCCCGGACCCGGTCATCCCCGGGACCGATCGATGACCGGGGCCGCCCGGGCGCTCCTCGAGCAATGGGACCGCGAGCGGCCGTTCCTCGGGATCTGCCTCGGCCACCAGATCATCGGCGACCACTACGGCGGACGCGTCGTGCACGCCGACGCGGCGGTGCACGGGGAGACGAGCCCGATTCGGCACGATGGGCGCGGTCTCTTCCTCCGCGTCCCGGACCCGACGCCGGTCGCCCGGTACCATTCGTTGATGCTGGAGTCCGCGTCCGTGCCGGCGGAGCTCGAGGTCAGCGCCCGGAGCCCGGGCGTCGTGATGGCCGTGCGACACCGCTCGCGTCCGGTCGAGTCGGTCCAGTTCCATCCCGAGTCGTACCTGACCCCCGCCGGGCGACGAATGTTCCGGAACTTCCTCGACCGGGTGCGCCGGTGATCGCGACCGAGCTCGCTCGCTTGCTCGACCCCCGGCCGATCCGCCCGGCCGAGGCGCGCCGCGCCCTCTCGACGTTGGTCGCTCGCGACACGGACGACTCCGAGCGAGCGGCCCTCCTCGTCGCGCTCACCGCGCGGCACCTCCGGCCCGACGAGCTCGTCGCGTTCGCGCGCGAGATGCGACGGCGCGCGCGCCCCTTCCCCATCCCCGCCCGGGACCGGGCGATCGACCTGTGCGGCTCCGGCGGCGCGCCGACCGCCTCGTTCAACGTCTCGACCGTGGCCTCCTTCGTGGTCCGGGCGGCCGGCGTTCCGGTCGCCAAGCACGCCAACCGGAGTCGACGGGTCTGCGGTTCCAGCGACTTGCTCGAGGCCCTCGGACTTCCCGTCACGACCTCGGTCCCGTTCGCCCGCGCCGCCTACGACGAGCTCGGGATCACGTTCCTCCACGCGCCCCTCTTCCATCCGGAGACCGCGGCGGTCGCCCCGGTCCGTCAGCGACTCGGCATCCCCACGTTGTTCAATCGCCTGGGCCCGCTCTCGAACCCGGCGGCGCCCTCCTCGCACGTCTCGGGGGCCGCCGACGTTCGAGCCTCGGTCGAGGCGTCGGTCGCGCTCCGGGCGCTGGGAGTGACGCGCGGGGTGGCGATGAGCTCGGACGACGGATGCGACGAGTTCTCGCCCGTTCGGCCGACCTCCGCTGTACAGTGGAGCGAGGGGCGGACCCATCGGGTCCGACTCTCGCCCGCCCGCCTCCTGCGCCCCGAGGACCGGCGCGGCGCGTGGGGGCCGCTTCCCCCGAGGGAGGCGCGCGACGAGACCGAACGGATCCTAGCCGGCGGAAGCGGCGCGCGACGCGGGTCGGTCCTCCTCACGGCGGGCGCCGCGCTGCTGGTCAGCGGGG
>JASHXN010000036.1 GCA_030043505.1 Thermoplasmata archaeon | reverse complement strand
TCGGTGCTGTACGGCGAACGCTTGGTCGCCTCGACCGGGATGCCGTGCCGCTCGGCGTAGGCGATCTCCTCCTCGCGCGTCATCGTCCACTCGCGCGCCGGGGCGATCACCTCGAGCTCGGGGGCCAGGCTCTGCGTGGAGAGTTCGAAGCGGACCTGGTCGTTCCCCTTGCCGGTGCACCCGTGGGCGATCGCCCGGGCGCCCTCGCGGCGGGCGACCTCGACGAGGTGGCGCGCGATCAGCGGCCGGGCCAGCGCCGTGCTGAGCGGGTAGACGCCCTCGTACAGCGCGTTCGCCCGGAGCGCCGGTCGGACGTACTCCTCCGCGAACTCCTGCCGGGCGTCGGCGACATACGCCGCCGAAGCCCCGGAGGCGAGCGCCTTCCTCCGCGCCTTCTCCAGATCGACCGGTTGGCCGACGTCCGCCGTGACGGTGACGACGTCGAACCCTTTCTCCTCGCGCAGCCACGGGATCGCGACAGAGGTGTCCAGGCCCCCGGAATAGGCGAGGACCACCTTCGACCGTGCCATCAACGCGCGCGAACGAACGAGCGACGCCGGCCGAAGATTTATAGGACGCGACCGCTCGACGACATCATCGGGCAAATTTGTCCGATTTCGAACAGTTATGCCGGAGCGAACCGAACCCGTGGCCCGTCGGGTCCGAGAGTACCTCGACGCGCACCCGCCGCTCGGGGACGCGCTCCGCGCCGGGGTCGCCAACCACGCCGCGATGGCCCGCCGGATCGCCTCCGACCTCGGCGTACGGCAGCTCGAGGCCGTCATCGCCGCGTGCCGCCGCTACCCGCGCGGTCGCGGGGAGGCGTACGGCGAGGCCGCGGTCCGCCGCGTCCTCCGCAAGAGTCGGATCGAGTCCCGTTCGAAGGTGGCGGCGATCACCGCCCAGCTCGGCACCGACATTCTGCAGCGCCTGGGCGATGTCGTCGAGGAGCTGCTCGACGAGAACCTGCTCTGCCGCGTCATCCAGGTGTCGCGGGGAACGGTCATCCTCGTCGACGAGGACTCGGCCGCCCGCGTCATCCGCGCGCTCCGCGAGAGCAACGTCGTCCGGGTCCGGCGGGGCCTGGTCGAGGTCGCGGTGACGAGCCCGGAGAGCATCGAAGAGACCCCGGGGCTCCTCCGGCTCCTCTCGGGCCTGCTCGCGACCCAGGGGATCAACATCGTCGAAGCGCTCTCGTGCTACACCGACACGATCTTCCTCCTCGACGAGAAGGACCTCAGCGGCGCGGTCGCGACCTTGACGAAGGCGCTCGCCTGATCCCGGCCCCGGGTCGGCCTTTAGGCCGCGGCCCTCTCCCGTCGTGCGATGCCCTCGACCCCCGGTCGGATCCGGCGCTCGCCTTCCCCCGGGGGCGCCGCTCCGGAGGAGAGGCTCGCCCGGTCGACGCTCGGCGGCTACCTGCCGGTGCGGGCGGGTCAGACGGTGGTCGTGGAGAGCTGGACGCACGCGCTGCCGTGGGCCCGAGCGTTCGTCGTGGAGGCGCGCCGTCGAGGCGCCGACCCGATCCTCGCTCTCGAGGACGAGGACGGCTACTTTCGTTCGCTCCGGGCCGGCGGCCGGGTGCCGACCGCCCCCGCGTTGCTCGCCCCGGGCGGCGCGGCGTACGTCTACCTAGGGGGACCGGAGGCGTTCCCCCGGTTGCTCGGCCTCGGCCCGCGCGACCTCACGCGGGCGCTCGACCGGCACGGCGGCGCGTGGGGAAGCACCGCGCGGTCGGCCCGGCTCCGGGGCGTTCGCCTGGCGATCGCCGGGGTGACGCCGACCGCCGCCGCTCGGTTCGGGGTGGACGTCGAGGCCTGGCGCGCGGAGGTCCTTGCGGCGAGCCTCGTTCCCCCTCACCGCCTCGCGGCGACGGCGTCCCGGGTGCTGCGCCGCCTTGCGCGGGCCGCCACCTTGTCGATACGGCACGAGAACGGGTCGCGGCTCGAGCTGCCGCTCCGGCCGGGAAGTTGGACCGAGGAGGCCGGGCGCCCGACGCGGGCCGGCCACCGCTCCGATGCCGTTTGGTCTCCCGTACCGGCCGGGAGGGTCGTGGTCCCGGTCCGTCCGCGGCGCGCCCGCGGTACCTGGGAATCGAACCGGCCGACGTACGAACGGTTCGGGGAGACGCCGGTTGCGCTCGGGGCCCAGGTCGACCTCCGCGAAGGGCGGGTCGCGTCGGCGAGCTTCGATCGGGGCGGGGAGGAGTTCGTCCGCTCGGCCCGACGCCGCGGGCTCCGGTCGATCGCCTTGACGGCCGTCTCGGTGGGGCTGAACCCGGAAGTGAGCCGGGCTCCGGAGATCGGCGAGTTCGCCTACGGCACGCTCGGGCTACGCTTCCGGTTCCCGGACCCCGCGGCTGGTGTCCGAGACCCTCCGCACGAGCGCACGTTCCTGCTGCAGGGAGCCGAGGCCGACCTGGACGGCGAACCGTGGCTGGTCGGCGGCCGCGAAGTCCGACCGCATCGGTGAGCCGAGCGGGCCGGCGCCCGGTCCTCCCGGAGACCGGTCAGGCGGCTTCCCGAGACGGTCCGTCGAGCATCGGGGCGATCGCGCTGAGCAGCTGCTCGGCCAGCCGCAGATGCCGCGCGCTCAACTGTTCGATGTGCGCGCCCACGGGTACCGCGAGCCGATCGTTCTCGACCCGGTCCCGGACCTCCCGCCAGAGTTCCCGCGCGTTCTCGATGCTCCGCGGCCCGGTCTCCCCGCCGTCCGGGTCCAGGATCGTGTGCTCGACCTCCTCCGGAAGGTCGGCGCCCAACCACCGCACGAAGCTGGCGTCGACCTCGTCCCCGACCGGGGCGAGACTGACGAGGACGGTCGCCGGCGTCAGCTGGGACTCGCGGCAGAGCCGGTCGTACCGTCCGAGAAGATCGATGACGCCGCGGGCGTCGAAGACGAGCTGCGTCGTGAAGAACGACGCACCGGCACGGGTCTTCGCCAGCATCCGGTGCGCCTCCCCGGGGCGTTGCGGGATCGCGATGTTGCCGACGAGGCCTTCGACCTCCGCGAGGATCGGCCGGACGAGGGCGTTCGCCTCCGCGACCGGCGGACCCGGGTACGGGATGTACCGGCTGGAGCCGCCGACCAGCATCGCGTGGCGCAGGCCCAGGCGGACCGTCTCCTGGGCCCAGGCGCACACCGCCTCGCCGTTCGGCAGGTGCGCGACGACCTTGTTGACGATCGCGTCGCGGCCGGCCCCTTGCGCCAACCGCACGGCGTAGGTGCGGGGGTCCGCGTTCCGGTAGTACGGCCGGCCGTCGTGGTTCTCGTCGACCAGCTCCGGCACGTTGAGGGCGTCGACCCGCGGGGAGCGCTCCAGGAGCGCGAGCGTCTCCGCGAGGACGGTCGCCAGGCGCGCTTCGCTGACCCGGGCCGACGGGGGGGCGGGCGCAAACACCAACGGACGGGCGCGGAGCGCCGTGCGGAAGGTTCGGGGCATGGCACAGTACCCGCGGGGACGCCGCGGGACCGACCTCGGAAGGTCCCCGCGATATAGGCTCTCGCGGCGGAGCCGTCGTTTCACGTCAAGATTCTGTCTTGCGTTGCGAGCAAACCGCCGGCGCGTTCGGGACCCCAACGGCTAAGGCCGGTTCCGGTTCCGGGCCGCGATGCGCGAGCATCGGCTCTGCGCGGCCCTCTCGCTGATCCGCCAGGGGCTCTCGTTGGAGGTGGAGTTCGGCACCCGTTCGCTCGAGTCGCTCCTCTGGATCGCGGAGACGATCGAGGAGTCGGTGTACGTCGCCGGTTCGCTCGAACGGACGCCGGACGGCCTTCGCTTCGCGCTCGCGAACCCGCCGCTCCGGTTGGGAGGGTTTCGCGCGATCCGCGTGTTCGTGGACGGGGCGCAGGTCCCTCCCGACCAGCTGCTGGTCCGGACCGGAACGGCGGCTTCCTGGACGCCGTCGACCGCGATCTCGGGGACGGCTCCGCTCGAGCTCCGGCCCGGCGTACGCGCCGAGTTCGTCGTCGCGGGCTGGTCCCGAGCGCCGGCGGGGCACCCGACGATCCGGCTGGAACTCGAGAGCGTGGCGATCCCGCCGTTGGTGTGGCTCGAGTTCTCGGACGACCTCCGCGCTCCGGGAGCTCCGTGAGCGACCCCCCCGCCGGCGCCGAAGTCCCCATCCCGCGGTTGCTACGGACGCTCGACGCCGCGGTCCTGGCGGACGGACGAGGCGATCTCGAACTCCCGCTGGAGAGCCGGGGCGCCGTCGTCGAGTGGGGCGGCGTCTACGGTCAGCACGTCCGCCTCACCGGCGCGTGGCGGCTTCGCGTCGCGGTCGGCGGGCGCCTCTACGACCTCCCCTCGGCCTGGAGCTCCGGGGACGTCGACGGCGAGCTGCTCCGGACAAGCCACGACGTCGGTCCGATCCGTCTCGAGCAGCTCGTGACACCGGTCAGCGCCCCGGCCGGGGCGGTCCGGTCCGTCCGTCTCACCACCTCCGGCACGACGTCGGTGCCGGTCGTCCTCGTCAGCATGCTCGAGCCGTACCTGCTCCCCGTCCTCGTCGAGGGGATCCGGCCGGTCGATTTCCACCTCCAGACCCACCGGGACGAGGTCCGGATCCGTCATCGAGGGTTCGGGCTGGCGTACCGCTCGACGCACGCCCCGACGCGTCTGTACGTCGACCGGGCCTCCTGGCGCGGAGGGTCGCGGCACGGTCCGGTCTCCGAATTCGCGGCGGATCACGACATCACGGTCGCCCCCGGGCTGCCCGAAGTGGTCCGCTTCGGCGTCGTCGGCGGCTTGGAGCGCGACCTCGAGCGCACCGGCGCGAGAGAGCTTCTCCCGCCGGATCCGGCCCAGGTCTCCGCCCTTCGTGCGGCCGAGGAGGCGCGATGGCACGACGGGACGCCCCGGATGCGGTTCCCCGACGATCCGCCCCTCGAGAAGGCGTACGAGCGTGCCCGGGCGGCCCTGCGCCGCCTGTACTCCCGACCGTCCGACGAACTGACCGGGCTGGTCGCCGGGTATCCGTGGTACTCGGCGTTCTGGTGCCGGGACATCGCGTGGATGCTCCCGGCGGTGCTCTGGCTGGGGGACGCCCCGTGGGCCCAGGCGACCCTCGACACCGTCTTCCGGTTCCAGGCGAGCCGCGAGGTCGGTTTGCTGGCGGCGGAGCCGGGGGAGCTGCCGATGCAGATCTCGCCGGGCCCGGTGTTCCTCTTCGGGACCTCGGATACGACGCTCTACTACCCGGAGCTGGTCGTACGCTGGTGCCGGCATGCGGGGCGACCTCCGGCGTCGGCCGGCTGGGGACCGGCGGTCGCCCGGGCGATCGCGTGGGGCGAACGGCGGACCGATCCGGCGACCGGCCTGCTCCGGAACGGGGGGGAGGTGGCGGAGCTCGAGCGCGCCTCGCAGGCGGTCGCCAAAGTTCGGTACGGCATCGACGCGGTCGACACGACGATCTGGGACTCCGCGGACCGGCGGGACCATGCGGTCGACGTCCAGGTCCTCTGGTGCGCGGCGCTCCGGGCGGCCGCGACCCTGCAGGCCGCGGAGGGAGCGGAGTCGGAGCCGACGCGGCTTCGCGGCCTGGCCGACCGCGTCGCGGCGGCGGTCGGCTCCCTCTACTGGTGGCCGGAGGAGGGCTACCTCGCCGACTCTCTCCGATCCGGCGTTCCGGTCCGGCACGTCCGTCCGAACGCGCTCCGAGCGGTCAGCGCGGGCCTTCTCCCGCCGGAGACGGCCCGGGCGGTCGTCCGTCGCGCGAGCGGGGACGACCTCTCGACCCCGTGGGGGGTCCGCACGCTGTCGTCGCGCGACGCCGGCTACCTCCCGACCGCGTACCACGACGGGCAGGTTTGGTCGATCGCCACCGCCTGGGCCGCGGAGGCGGCCTGGAGCGTCGGCGATGCCGCGAGGGGGATGGCCTACCTTCGAACGATGGCGGCCCGCTACGAAGCGGAGCACGGCGGCGCGCACGAGTGCTACCGCGGCGACCGGCCGGAGCCGTACGACTCCTGCTTCCTGCTGGGATTCAGTGTCGCCCCGTTCCTCACGCTGCTCTTCGAGCGGCTCTGGGGTCTCGCCGTCAACGGCTTTGTCCCGCGGCTCGAGGTCGCGCCCGCGTTCCCGCCCGAGTGGCGGCGCGCCGCGCTCGAACGGCTCCGGATCGGGGCGGGGGTCGCCGACCTCGAGTTCGTCGACGGGGAGCTCGCGGTCCGTTGGCAAGGCCCCACACCGCTCGAGGTCGTCGTCCGCCACGCCCGGGGCTCGGTCGAGCCGGGCCGCACCGTCCGTTTCTCCGCGGCGTAGCGCCGGCGAGGCTTGAAGAGCCTCGGCCGTTGCTCGCAGCGGTGCCGTCCGCGGTCGAGGTCGACGGGCTGGTCAAGCGGTACGGCGACGTCGTCGCCGTCGACGGGGTCCGGTTCGACGTCGCCGCCGGCACGGTCTTCGCGTTCCTCGGGCCGAACGGCGCCGGTAAGACGACCACCGTCGAGATCCTCGAGGGAGTGCGCCGCCCGACCGGCGGGCGCGTCCGGGTCCTCGGGCTCGACCCGTGGACCGACGGGAGCGCGGTCCATCGACGCATCGGAGTGATCCCGCAGGACTTTCGGTTCTTCGAGAAGGTCACGGCGCGCGAGGCGGTCGAGTACTACCGGGCGCTCTTCGGGACCGCGGTCGACCCGGACCGGCTGCTCGCCCGCGTCGAGCTCTCCGACAAGGCGGAGGCGCGCTTCGACACCCTCTCCGGGGGGCAGAAGCAGAAGCTCGGACTCGCGCTCGCGCTCACGAACGAGCCGGAGATCTGCTTCCTCGACGAGCCGACGACCGGACTCGATCCGGCGGCCCGCCGGGCGATCTGGTCGGTGATCCGCTCGCTCCGCCAGGAGGGGCGGACGGTGTTCCTGACGACCCACTACCTGGAGGAGGCGCAGCTCCTCGCGGACCGCGTGGCGATCATCCACCGGGGGAAGATCATCGCAGCCGGCACGCCGGAGGAGATCATCCGGCAGCACGGCCGCCCCCCGCGGCTGCGGCTGGCCGCCCCGCCGGAGCTGGCGGACAGTGTCCGCGCGGCGACGGGACTGGCGACGACGGCCGCGGACGGCCAGGTAATCGTGGAGCTGGGGAGCCAGCACGACGTGCTGAAGATCCTCCAGGCCGCCGAACGGAGCGGCGTCCCCTGGAGCTCGGTCGCGACGGAGGAGGAGACGCTCGAGGACGTCTTCGTCCGGCTCGTGGGCCGGCTGGACGAAGGGGCGTTGCCGGAGGAGGCGCGATGAACCCCCGGCGGATCGGAGCCGACCTCAAGGTCGTCTACCGGTCGTACACCCGGAACCCGGTGGCGATGTTCTTCTCGCTGATCTTCCCGGTGATCCTGATCGGGCTGTTCGGGTTGATCTTCTCGGCCACCGGCAGCTCGACGACCGCGCTCTACGTCGTGAACGCCGACCACGACTCGGCGACGAGCCAGCTGTTCCTCGCCGACCTGAACGCGAGCGACGGCGTCACCGTCCATCTCGTGAACGTCACCCCGAGCGGGTTCGCCGCTTGGCTCGGGCAGAACGACTACCCGGTCGGTCTCATCGTGCCGTCGGGCTTCGGGGCGGACGTCGCCGCGAATCGGAGCGTCAACGTCACCCTCTACACCGATCCGCTCGACGCCGCCTCGAGCGGCACCGCGGAGGCGGCGGTCGCCTACGCGATCAACGCGCTGAACTACTACCATATCCACGCGGCGTGCGGGTCAGGCGCCGGGTGCGCCCCCGTCGTCGGCCTG
>JASHXN010000035.1 GCA_030043505.1 Thermoplasmata archaeon | reverse complement strand
CGAGACGCTCGACGGCGTGAAGCTGTACACGGACCGGGGCTGGCTGCTCCTCCGCCCGTCGGGCACGGAGGCGATCTTCCGGGTCTCGGCGGAAGGGAAGAACGCCGCGGACGCGCGCGCGCTGGCGGACCGCGGGATCGGAGCGGTGCGGGACGCGCTCGGCGCCGTCGGCGCCTCGGCGTGATCGGCCGTCCTAGCGGACGAGCGGACCGACGACGAACAGCCCGAAGAGCAGCAGCGCCAACACCGCCGCGGTGAGCCCGGCCATCCGGCGCTCGCCGTGGCGAGCGAACGCCGCCGTCCCCGCGACGACCCGCACGACCGGCGTCGCGATCAGCGCGAACGTGCCGAGGGCGAGGTAAGCGGTCGGCGTCCCGTGCGCGAGCCCCGACCCTAACGCGCGTACGTCCAGGTACCGGCCGAGCGGATCCTGGGTGATCCACGCCGACGCGCCGGACCCGGGGTGCTCGACGATCAGCGCCGCCACCGCAAGTCCGAGCACGGCGAGCGCCGCCACGAGGCCGACCCGCAGGACGTTCGCCATCGCCCGGTGCGTCGACGCTGGCAGGTCGGCTGGCGCCGCTGGGTTCTCGGCTGGAGCGGGGGCGATCGTCACGGATACCCCAACCCCCGCAGGATCACCTCGACCGCGAGGACGACCAGGATCGGCAGGAACAGCCAGCGAACCGTCCGGTTCCGGAGTCGCGGGAGGATGTGGCTTCCCCCGACCGCCCCGAACGCGGTGCCGAGGGCGAGGGGGGCCCCGATGACGGGATTGATGTAGCCGGCGAGGAGGAGGACGCTTGCCCCGGCCGCCCCCGTCACCCCGATCATGAAGTTGCTGGTCGCCGTCGCGACCTTCATCGGGAGGCCAAGGTACCGTTCGAGCGAGAAGACCTTGAAGACCCCGCCCCCGATCCCGAACATGCCCGCGACCAGGCCGGCCACGAACGCTACGCCGAGCGCGGGACGGGTCCGGCCCCCGACGTAGCGGACCGTCTCGCCGCGCGCCTCGTCGTAGTACGACCCGCCCAGGCCGAGCGACCGGGAGAGGTCGTCCGCCTGCGCCGGACGGAACGGGCCGGCGCGTCCGCGCGCGATCACCCCCGGGACGAGGGCGAGGAGGAGCGCGCCGAGCGCGAGCAGCAACGCCTCGTCCAGCTGCGCGTGGACCAGGAAGACGGTGACCGTCGCCCCGAGCAGCGCCCCCGGGACGGTGGCGATCTCGAGGAACATGCCGATCCGCAGGTCGGTGAGGCCCTCGCGGACGTACGTCGCCCCGGTGGTCGACGACGTCGCCAGGATCGTCATCAGCCCGGCGCCGGCCGCCTGCGGGAACGGGACCGCGAAGACGACGACGAGGACCGGGATCGCGACGACGGCCCCGCCGAGGCCGGTCAGCGACCCGACTAGGCCGGCGAGCACCCCGGTGACGACCAGGAGGAGCACCAGCTCGAGCAGGTCCACGGAGGCCCTAACCGGTCGCCGACAAAAGGCCGACGGACCGAGCGCCTATTCGACCTTGAGATACCGCGCGGAGACGGCGTAGCCGACCACGAGCATCACGACGGCGAACAACGCGAGGAAGCCGAGCGCGAACGCGTCCAGGGTCCCGTGGAGCAAGAGGTCCCGGCCTAGCGACGCCGAGTAGGTGATCGGGTTCCCGCGCGAGATCGTCTGCATCCACGCCGGGAAGCCGCTGGACGGGTACAGCGCGGCGCTGGAGAACATCAGCGGCATGGTGATGAAGTTCGACACGACGCCGGGGGTCTGCCAGTCGGTCGACGAGGCGGTGATCGACAGGAACAGGCTCGAGAAGCCGAGCCCAACGCACAGGAGGCCCGCGACCCAGACGGCCCACTCGAGCGGGGAGAGATGGAACGACACGCCGAAGACGATCGCCGCCGCGACCATCACCGGGATCTGGATCAGCCCGCGCGTCGCGGAGCCGAGCGCCTTCGACAGGAAGATCACCGGCTTGGAGGTCGGCGTGATCAAAATGCGCTTCATGAAGCCGAACCGCTTGTCCTGGATCGCGCTCATCGAGCCGAACATCCCGATCGACAGCATCGACGTCGACAGGACGCCCGGCAGCAGGAACTCGATGTAGTCGTTCGTCCCGTAGACTGGGGCGAGGTCGGCGGCGTACTTCGAGAACGCGGAGCCGAAGAAGGCGAGCCACATGAACGGCTGCACGACCGTGATGAGAAGGACGAACGGGTTGCGGAACGTTCGGAGGATCTCGCGGGCGTACAGCCCTTCGAGTTGGCTCTTCACGCGCGAGCCCTCCGCATCTGCATGTAGAACCGGCGGACGTCGCGCATCGGCTCCTCGGCCCCGATACGACGGCCGGTCAGCTCGAGAAAGACCGTCTCCAGGCTCGGCTTCTCCACGCTGATCCTGCGGACCTGCTCGGCGGGGACCGCCTTCAACAGGCGCGGGAGAAGCTCCTCGGCCGAGGCGGTCCGGATCGTCCATTCCGTCCCCTGGGCGCGGACCTCCTGGACGCCGGGCAGGGCCCGAAGGACCGCCGCGTCTAGCGTGTCCCGGGTCTCAAGGACCAGCATGTCCGCCCGGACCCGGGCCTTCAGCTGGTCCGGGGTCCCTTCGGCGATGATCCGGCCCTGGTCGATGATCCCGATGCGCTCGCAGAGCGCGTCCGCTTCCTCGATGTAGTGGGTCGTGAGCAGGACGGTGACCCCGAACTCGCGGTGGACGCCGGTGATGAACTCCCAGAGCATCCGGCGGGTCGCGACGTCCAGCCCGATCGTCGGTTCGTCCATGAAGATGACCGACGGCTGGTGCAGCAGCGCGAGCGCGATCTCGAGCTTCTTCCGCATCCCGGTCGAGTAGTGGCTGACCTTGTCGTCCTTCCGGTCCTCGAGCGAGAAGTACCGCAGCAGCTCGAGCGCCCGCGGCTTCCAGTCGGGGAGCGCCTGCAGCTTCGCCTGCAGCCAGAGGTTCTCCCACGCGGAGAAGTCGTCGTCCAGGATCACCTCCGCGGCGACCCAGCCGATGCGCGCTCGGACCTGGAGCGACTCCCGCCGCACGTCGAACCCGGCGACGCGGGCCTCTCCCGCGGTGATGTCGCTGATCCCGGTCAGTACCTTGATCAGCGTCGTTTTGCCGGCCCCGTTCGGGCCCAGCAGCCCGAAGACGGTCCCGCCCGGGATGGTCAGGGAGACACGGTCGAGGGCGACGACCCCTTTCGCCTCCGAGCCGTAGCGCTTCGTGAGGTCGTGGACCTCGATCGCGGTCGGGCCCGCGCCGCCCGTCGCCGGCAACGCGCTCGAGCTCACCGCTTTCCTCGACGCGGGCGAGCGCGGGCTCGCGGCGCCAATCGGCTACGACCTCGGAGAAGCGAAGCGACCGCGGCGCGGCGAACCGCCACGGCATCCGCGGGAGCGGGCGAGCGCGCGACGTAGCGCGCGACCCCTTCCACGCTTCGGTCGAGGCGACGGATCAGGAATCGGCCGACATCGTTCACACCGAGGATCT
>JASHXN010000034.1 GCA_030043505.1 Thermoplasmata archaeon | reverse complement strand
AGGCCGAGCCCGGGCGCGACCGGGGCCGGTACGTCGAGGCGTTGAAGGCGTTCCTGGCGACCGCCGAACGCCACGCCGACGCGATCGCGGCCGACGGACGCGACGTCGCTCCGTTGCTGGACGAAGCCGCCATGGCGCTGTACCGGGCTTCCAATCCGGCCCTCGCCGAGCGCGCGGTCGACCTGGGGCTCCGCCTGAGCCCGGGGACGTCGAGCCTGCTCCACCACAAGGCGCTCGTCCTCCTCGCCCTGAACCGCGACCTCCCCGAGGTCGTGAAGCTGGTCGACGAGGCGCTGGAAGCGAACCCGACCGACCGGGGCCTGTGGGCGACCCGCGGGGACGCGCTGCGGCTGCTCGGCCGCCCCGACGACGCCGCGGACGCCTACGTGAGGGCGCAGGAGCTCGACCTAGCTTCGACGGAGTACGTCGAGCGGGCTCTCAAGCTCGTGCCGCACCACGCCCGCGCGCTCCGTCTCAAGGTCGACCTTGCCCGGGCGCACGGGGGGGATCTGCGGGCGCTCGAGGCGGTCGCGGAGCTCCTCGCCCAGAACCCGGACGACGGGGACCTCCAGCTCTCGCACGCCGAGCTTCTCGCTTCCGTCGGGCGGCGGGACGACGCGTTGGAAGCGCTCCGGAAGGTCGCCTACGCCGGCTCCGAACCGACGCGCGCGTTGGAGATGCGCCTCTTGTTCGACCTGGGCCGGGGGAAAGAAGCGGTTCCGATCGCCCGCGGGCTCGTGGAAGGGGACGAGGCCCCGTCGGCGCGGACGCTCGAGGAGGTCGCCGCGCTCGCCGCGACCACCGAGCCCGAGCTCGCCCTCGCCGCCCGACAGCGGCTCGCTACCGTGGATGCGAGGAACGTGCAGAACCTCCTCGACCTGAGGCTGCTGGCCGAGAGCCTCGGCCGTCACGAGATCGCGCTCGGCGCCTGCCGGGCGGTCCTCGCCTCGGACCCGCAGAACCTGGAAGCAATGCGGGCGCTCGCGGAGATCGAGGCCGGCGCCGGCCGTACGGCCGAGGCGCTCGTCGCGTACCGCGAGCTCGCCCAGCACCATCCGGACGCGGTCGGAGAGCTCCGCAAGGCGCTCGCCCTCGCCCGGGGAACTTCCCACGCCCCGGAGGTCCGCGCGTTCGCCGAGGCGATCCTCGCGGTCGAACCGGCCGACGCGGAGGCGCGGAGCGAGCTCGCCTACGCGCTCGCGGCCGCCGGCGACACGACCGGCGCGCTCCAGGAGTTCGACGCGCTGTTGAAAGCGCATCCGGGCGACGTCAACGTTCTCCTCGCCAAGCGCGACCTGCTCTCCACGTCCGACGATCGCGCGGCGTTGGCGCCGGTGCTGGACGAGTTGTTCCGGCTCGACCCGACCCGGACCGACGTCGCGGTCGAGCGGGGCCATTTGCATCTCGCGGCGGCGTACGACCTTCCCGACGGTTCCGCGGAGCGGAGCGCCGCCGCCCGGGCGGCGCTCGTCTCCTACGAGCGCGCCTCCTCCGACCCCGAGGCGGCCGACGTCGCCCTGCTCGGGATCGCGCGCGCCTCGCGCCTGGTCGACGATCACGAGCGGGCGGTCGGGGCGTACGGCGCCTTTCTCGCCCGGCCGGAGCACGGGACCCGGCTCGACATCCGCAAGGAGCGGGCTCACGCGCTCCGCGAGACCGGCCGGCTCTCCGAAGCGGCCGAAGAGTACGACCGCGCGCTGGCGGGCGGGCTCGAGGACGCCGACCTGCTCTGGGGGGCGACCGACACGCTCGCTCGGCTCGGGCAGGCCGGCGCCGCCCTCCGCCACCTGGACGTCCTGCTCCAGCGCGAACCGAACGAGCCGCTGTTCCTCCGCAAGAAGGGCCAACTGCTCCTGCAGGCCGGCCGTCGCGCCGAAGCGCTGACCGTCCTCCAGCGGGCGGTCCAGGGCTCGGAGCGGGATCCGCAGGCGTTCTTCGAGGTCGCGGAAGCGCTCCGCGCGCAGGGGGCGTACCCGGACGCCGTCGGCTACTACCAGCGCGGGCTCACCGTCGATCCGAAGCACCGGTACGGACGGCTCGCCCTCGCCGAGACGCTCCTGCTCGCCGGACGGTACCCGGACGTCCTCGGCATTGTCGACCCGCTGCTGAAAGAGGAGCCGAACGACCTCGCCGCGTGGAAGGCCCGGGCCGACGCGTGGCGGGCCCTCGGCCGCACCTCGGAAGTGCTCTACTCGTTGGAGGCGATCCTGCTGCTCGACCCGGAGAGCGGACCGGCCCTCTTGGAGATGTACCGCCTGCGCCGGGAACGCGGCGAGCTGAAGGAGGCGCACGACGCGCTCGAACGGCTCGTCCGCTCGGGGGCGCCGGAAGGCCAGGAGGCCGCGCTCCAGCTCGAGCTGGGCGACCTCGCGTCCGCGACCGGGGCGCCGGACGCGGCGAACGCCGCCTACGAGAAGGCGGCGCAGATCGACCCGGCGATGCGCGTCGAGATCGCCCTCCGCCGCGCCCGGCTGCGCCAGAGCGCCGGCCGCCCGGACCTCGCGCTCGAGGTTTTGGATACGACCCTGCAGCAAGGCTCTCCTCCCGCGACGCCGAGCGTCGCGGCACTGCTGTTGCGGGCCGAGCTGCTCGCCAGCCTAGAGCGGCCGGCGGAGGCCCGCACCGCCTACGAGGAGGTCCGGCGACGGGAGCCGAAGTCGCCGACCGCGGCGGTCGGGATCGCCCGCTCGATGGTCGCCGAGGGCCGCCACGCCGACGCGGTCGCGTTCCTCGAAGAAGCGCTCCCGGCGTTGCCGCCGGAGGAGGAGGCGTTCCTGCTGCTCGCCGAGGGCCACGGCGCCCTCGGACACCTCGACAAGGCGCGCGACGCGTTGGCGCGCGGGCTCGACGCGCTGCCGAAGTCGGTCCCCCTCTGGAGCCGCCTCGGCGAGGTCGGGATCGCCCGCCAGACGTGGCCGGACGCCGGCTCCGCCTTCGCCCACGCTCTGGTGCTGGCGCCCGGGTCGGCGGAACTGCTTCTCCGGGCCGGGTTCGTCGCCGAGCGGCTGGGCCATCCGAACGAGGCGCTGGCGTTCTACGAACGGGCGACGCAGGCCGAGCCGAACCACAAGCAGGCGTGGACGAGCCACGGGCTGGCGCTCCTCGCGACGGGCCGGCCCACGGACGCGACCGCCAGCTTCGAACGGGCGCTGAGCGTCGACTCCGACTTCGGCCCGGCGAAGGACGGCAAAAAGCTCGCCGCGGAGAAGACCCGGGACGCGGAGATCCAGCGGTACGGCCGCGAGGCGCTCCTGCTGGAAGCGCGCTTGAACCGCACCGTCACGAAGAACGATTTGTTCGTGACGCTGCACGTCCCGTACGAGTTCCTTTCGCCGGTCCTCCGGGAGCTCGGGCAGGTGCCGAAGGTCGACCTCGCCCGCCTCGCCCCCGAGGACGCGCGCGAGCTCGACACCGCGTCGTACCACCTGATCTCGGCGGCGCTCGAACGCCGGCCCCCGGGGATCGAGCGCCGTGGCTTCACGCTCTCGGACGTCGCGGCGCTCAGCCCCCCGACCGCCTCGCTCGAGACGATGCAGCGGCTGTTCGGCTACCTCCGCGCGGTCCTCGAAGCGGAGATCCGCCCCGAGCAGATCTCCCTCCCGCCGGATGTCGAGGAGCTGGCGCGCAAGGCCCTCACCTTGCCGCCCGACGGACGGACGCTCTTCCAGCTCGTGCGGACGCTGCGCGTCGGCGTCTACAAGGCGCGCCTCATCAAGGCGGTCGAGGCGGCCGGCGCGAGCACAGGGACCCGCGCCCCGGCGCTCGACCTTGGCGCGTACTCGCCCGAGTTCCGTCCCGCCGGAGAGCCGGCGCCCGACGCCGGTGAGAAGTTCTTCGCGCCAGAGACCCGACCTCCTCCCGCTCCCGCCCCGGAGCCGCACGCACCGGCCGCCGGGCCGCCCGCGCCGCGCGCGCCCGCCACCCCTGCTGTGGCTGCCCACGCGGGGGACCGGTGCTTGGGGTGCGG
>JASHXN010000033.1 GCA_030043505.1 Thermoplasmata archaeon | reverse complement strand
CGCCGCGTCCGGATCGAGCTGTCCGGGGGCCTGACCCCCGAGAACCTCTCGCGGTACGTCCGGGTCGGCGCCGACCGGGCGAGCCTCGGGAGCCTGACGCACTCGGCGGCGGCGCTCCCGTTCCACCTCGTGGTGCGGCGCTCCGCGCTCGGTTAAGACCGCCGCGACCCTAGTCGGCGCGGAGGGGGACCGTGAGCCTGGACGCGGAGATCCGCCGGCTGAAGGAGGAGCGGGACGCCGTGCTCCTCGCCCACAACTACCAGCGGCCGGAGGTGCAGGACGTCGCCGACTTCGTCGGCGACTCGCTCTACCTCGCCCGCCGCGCCCGGGAGACGGACCGGACGACGATCGTCTTCGCCGGGGTGCGGTTCATGGCCGAGACGGCGAAGATCCTGAACCCGGACCGGACGGTCCTGCTGCCGGACCCGAAGGCCGGCTGCGGCCTCGCCGACGCGGTGACCGCCGAGCAGGTCCGGGCGTGGAAGGCGGAGCACCCCGGCGCCGCCGTCGTCGCCTACGTGAACACCTCCGCGGAGGTGAAGGCGGAAGCCGACTACTGCTGCACCAGCTCGAACGCCGTCAAGGTCGTCGAGCAGGTCCCCGCCGGCCAGGAGATCCTGTTCCTCCCCGACATGTTCCTCGGCGACTACGTCCGCAAGCGGACCGGCCGGGCGATGCACCTGTGGGTCGGCGACTGCCCGGTCCACGCGAAGCTTCGCCCCGAGGAGCTCGCCCACGCCCGGGCGGCCCACCCCGGAGCCCCCGTCATCGCCCACCCGGAGTGCGGCTGCGCGAGCCAGGTGCTTCCGCAGGTCGACCGGGTCCTGTCGACCGACGGGATGGTCCGGTTCGCCGAGGAGACGCGCGCGCCGCAGGTGATCGTCGCGACGGAGGTCGGGATCCTGCACCGGATGCGCAAGTTGAACCCCGCGACGTCGTTCGAGCCGCTCGACGCGGGCGCCGTCTGCCCGTTCATGAAGGAGATCGACCTCACGGACGTGCGCGACGCGCTCGCGCGCCGGCAGTACGTCATCGACGTACCGGCGGCGACCGCCGAGAAGGCCCGCCGGGCCCTCGAGCGGATGGTCGCGACGTGAGGCGACGCTACAAGTGCGGGAGCAGGCGGGTCGCCCCGCCGCTCCGCCAGAGGTAGTACGCCTCGCCGAGGAGCGCGAGGGCTCCGAGGAAGACGACGCCGGTCGCGAGCCAGGATGGCTTGCGGGTGAGGTAGAAGTGCGGGCTGAGCGGGTTCAGCCGGGTCGAAAGGAACGAGACGCCGGAGGCGAACAGCATCAGACCGAGCAGCGCCGGGATCAGGAGCGAGTCGGAGCCGAAGTACAGGCCGATGCCGACGAGGATCACCGCGACCGGGATCGCGGCGTTCGACCGCGCGGCGGGCTCCTCCTGGACCCGGGCCGGCGGGGGGCGCCGGTACGGACGAGGGTACTCGCGGTAGCCACCCACGAACGGTTCGGCTCGGCGCCGGTAGATGAGGCCGCCGCTCCAGCGGTAGCGTCGGTGCCGTACCAGCGATACCAACATGACCCCCATCTCCGGTGCTCCGCCCGTGCCGGAACTGTTGACCCGCCCCGGCGGGCGGCCGGTCGGACCGTCGCCCGCGGGTCCGACCCCGTCGCCGACCCCGCACCGGGCGCTGCCCGAGCCGCCCGCGTTCCGGGCCCATCCGCTCTCTCCCGCGGGGGCGTGCGTGAACTGCGGCACCGCTCCGACCTCGGGCCACGCCGTGCCCCGGTGCTGGGAATGCGGTCGGGCGCTGTGCACGGACTGCTACTGGCGCCACGGGCTCGAGCCCGCCGACCATCGCTGCGCAGGGTGTTCGGTGCGCGGCGGTCCGCCGTCCCTCACCGTCTCCGGCGGCCACGCGACCCCGACCCGGCCGTAACCGGGGCGGGATCCGTCGTCGGCGCGCTGCGGCGGCAGTTCAGGAGATCCTGCGGGCCGGCCCCGGCCCGGCGGGCGAAACCGAGCGCGACCGGTCCGGTCGGGTCGTCGGCGGGAGCCGCCACGCCGGTCGGCACGCTGAGGAGCACCCCCGCCTCGCGGGCCTGGCGTGCCGCGACCGAGTCGAACCGCTCGGGACCCGGGCCGACCTCGACGGCGGCTCCGAGGCGCCGAGCTCGCTCGATCAGCTCGGAGCGGACCTCGGCGGATGCCGCATGGGCAAGGAGCCGGACCGGGGGGGCTCCGCCGTCCCCCCCCGGTGCCCGCGAACCGTTGCCCCTGAGAACGAGGTACTCCGGCCGGTACGCGTCGAGCGCTCCCGGCGGGATCGGGGCGCCGTCCCCCTCGACGATCGGCAGGAGGCGCGGGGTCGCCGGTGCGCCACGGGCGAGCTGGGCGACGAGCTCCGGCGCGACGAGGGGGACGACCGCGCCGGCCTCCACGGTCCCGACGACGACCCCGACGCTGTCGAAGCCGCGAGCCCGTGCGGCCGCCCGGAGCCGTTCCGCCCCGTCGAGCCCCGCTCCCGGCGGCAGATGGGCATGGGGATCGCAGCGGAGCCCGTCCCGGTCGACCAGGGCCGGGAGCGGGCCTCGGGCGGCCGCCGCCACCTCCCCGCGGTCCTCCCGGATCTCGGGCGGGATCCATGCGAGGCCGAGCGCGGCGTACACCTCCTCTTCGGTTCGGCCGGCGACGCGCTCGTCCCCGCGGTAGACCCCGTACTCGTTCACTTTCAATCCAAGGTCGCGGGCGAGCGAGCGGATCCGGACGTTGTGGTCCTTCGAACCGGTGAAGTACTGGAGCGCCGCCCCGAACGCCTCCGGCTCGACGACCCGGAGGTCGACCTGCAGACCCCCGTGCAGGAGGACCGTCTCCTTCGTCGGCCCTCGCAACCGCACCTCGGCGACCGCCGGGAGCCGGGAGAACGCGTCGAACACCCGCTCCGGCTCCTGCGAGGTGACGAGGATGTCCAGGTCTCCTACCGTCTCGCGCGCGCGGCGGAAGCTGCCGGCGATCTCCACCTTCTCGACGGGAGCCCCCGCCCGGAGCCCGGCGACGAGCGTCTGCGCGAGCGGCCAGACGGTGTCGAGGGTAGCCCGCGACGGCGCCGGGGTCGTGGCGGCGGCGGTCGCCGCGGTCCGGAGCTGCGCGATCTTCCTGTCGGCAAATCCGCGCACCCCGGCGAGGCGGCCGGCGTCCACGGCGGCCGCGAGCGCCGCGGGGCCGTCGATCTGCAGTTCGACCCAGAACCGGCGGGCCGTCTTCGGACCGACCCCCGGAAGGCGCATCAGCTCGAGGACGCCGCTCGGGACCTCCCCCCGCAGCTTGTCGAGGTAGGCGAGGGCGCCGGTGCGCAGGAGCTCCTCCACCTTCCCGGCGATCGCCTCCCCGACCCCCGGGATCGTGCGCAGCGCCCCCCGGCCGGCGATGGCGGCGAGGCTTTCGGGGAGCGCCTCGAGCGACCGGGCGGCGCGTCGGTACGCCTCCGGCTTGAACTTCTCGCCGAGCAGGTCGAGCAGGTCCGCGATCTCGGTAAGCCGTGCGGCGACGTCGACGTTCGACAGCTTCGAACCGCTCATGCCACCCCTCCCCCGCGGGCTTCGACCCAGTCCCGTTCGCCCGTGGCCCGGAAGCCGGTACGCTCGTAGAGGTGCCGGGCGGCGCGGGCCGAGTCAAGGACGAACAGGCCGGTCGGCGCCTCGGCGGCCTCCGCCGCCGCCAGGAAGGCGCTGACCAGCCCGGCGCCATGGCCCCGGTCTCGCGCGGCGGGATCGACGAAGACCCCGGCAAGGATCCACCCCCGCGGCGACCGGACGGCGGCGCGAGCGACCCCGACGAGCGACCCGTCGTCGAACGCGCCCCACGCAGGGTCGGTGGCGAGGTCGAGCGCGGCGTAGCCGGTCACTTCGCGGGCCGTCTGACGACCGGCGAAGGCGCGCAAGGCCGGCGCATCGCCGGGCCCGAGCCGGCGCACCGCGGGAGACGGCGGAGGCGCCGGGGAACGCGGACGGTACATCAAGGTCAGCCGCTCGGACGCCCGGTGCGGGGCGATCCGCTCGAGCGCCGCCGCGCCGGAGCGGGGCACGACCGCCACGAACGGCGGGGACGGAAGACGGTCCCACAGCCCCTCGGCTCGGCGGTCGGGAACGTGGAGGTGCGCGACCGGTCGCTCGGGACGCCCGACCCAGACGAGCAGGTACCCGACCGCCGTTCCTCCGACGACCGCCGTCGTGAACTGCGACGCGGCCGGGGAGCGCTCCAGATCCCAGAGGGCGTAGGCGTGGGCGACCGGGTCCCGGCGCGCCTCCGCCTCCAGCCAGCTCCGGTCGATCCCCGGTCGCAGCTCGACGCCGTCCGGCACGCCCGGGGGAATCCGGGCGAGTAGAAACCCCCCGCGCGCAACACTAAATCCGCGGCCCCGCTCGGAGAAGGTCGTGGGCCCGCACCGCCCGTCCGCCGAGCTCCCCCGGCATCTGGAGGCGCTGTACGCCCGGTTCCCGTTCGACCGGTCGTACGCCGACGACCCGATCTCCGAGGTGCGCCCCCTCGCCTGGGATCTGCGGCGCGCCGAGGTCGCCGGCGTCTTCGCTTCGACGCTCGCGATCGGGAACACGACGGCGATCCGGGGCGCGATCCGCCGCCTCGCCGCCGCCTGCGACGGCGACCTCGCCCGCCTCGTCGACCCGGCGTGGGCGCGCGAGCGGGCGCGCCGCCTGCGCGGCTTCCGCCACCGGTGGATCCGCGGCGACCAATTGGAGCACCTCGGCGCCGCGCTGCAGGCGTACTACGCCCGCCACCCTTCGCTCGAGACCGCCCTGCTCGAGGGCCTCGCCAACGGCGGATTCGCCGACGGGCTCGACGCCCTCGCCCGCGTGCTCCGGGGTTCGGAGCTACCGGCCCGCCGGCGCCGCCCGCCCCGGGGGTATATCGCGCTGTTCCCGAGCCCGCGGGACGGCGGGACGAGCGCGGCGAAGCGGCTGACGCTGTTCGTCCGCTGGATGGTCCGCCCCCGGTTCCCCGACCTGGGGGTCTGGCGGCGCGTGCCGACCGGCGAGCTGCGGATCCCCCTCGACCAGCACGTCCACTGGATCGCCTACCATCTCGGACTGACGTCGCGGCGGAGCCGCTCCTGGAGGGCGGTCGAGGAGGTCAGCGAGGCGCTGCGGCGCATCGATCCGGTCGATCCGGTTCGGTACGACTTCGTCCTCTGCCACACCGGCATCTCGGGCGACTGTCCCAAGGAGCGGGACCTCGCCGTCTGCGGACCGTGCTCGGTCCGGCCGGACTGCTTGCTCTGGCGGGGGCGTCGAGGGGCCGCGTGACCGCGCTGACGATCGACCCCGGCCTGCTGGAGCGGATGCGCCGGGCGGGGCAGCTCGTCGCCTGGAGCCCTCCGGGCTACCCCACCCCCGGACCGGACGGCCGCGCCAGCGGCACCGCCCGCCTGCTCGAGGAGGAGGCCCGGCTCGTCGTCGTCGCCCGGAAGGGGATCACGACGGCGGAGGCGACGTCCGGCCCGGTCGGCGCGCTGCTCCTCCTGCTGGAGGCCGACCGTCGTGGCGCGCCGGCGGCGCTCGGCGGGCGGAACGCCGGCCGGGACCCGGAGTTCCCGGACGGTTCGATCGTCGCCGCCTGGGGCGGCGACGCCGGCCCGGTCGACTCGCGGCCGACGGTCCGGGACCTAGTCGAGCTGGCCCGGTACGCCCTCCCCTGACGGGTAGACGGGCCTACGAACAGCCGCTCGTGGAGCCGCAGACGGTGCACGCGTAGCACGTGCCCGAGCGCATCATGATCCCGCCGCAGACGGCGCACGACGGCGCGTCCTCGCTCGTCCCGCCGGTCGCCGGCGCGCCCGGCGCGAACGCGTCGAGCGGCTTCGTCTCGAACCGGACGGTGGAGGCGGGCGGCGTCGGGGCCGCGGCGGGGCCGTGGCCGTTCCCGTTCCCTTCGGCGGGCTCCAGGCCGATCGACCGCCGCTCCTCCTCCGACAGGAACTCGAGGGCGAGCCAGCGGGCGACGTAGTCGGGGATCGAGCGGGCGAAGCGGACGTTCGGGTTGTTCGTCATGCCGGCCGGCTCGAAGCGGAGGTGCGCCAGCTTGCGCACGAGGTCCTTCAGCGGGACGCCGTGCTGCAGCGCCATCGACATCGACAGCCCGAGCGAATCCATCAGGCCGTTGACGGTCGAGCCTTCCTTCGTGACGCGGAAGAAGATCTCGCCGACGCGGCCGTCCGGGTACAGGCCGACCGTGACGTAGCCGTCGTGGCCGCCGACCTCGAAGTGGTGCGTGAGGGCGCGGCGCTCGGCCGGCAGCCGCTCCCGGGCGGGACCGCGCGGACCGGCCGTCGCGGCCGGCTTGGCCCCGGTCTCGAACGGTTGCGACGCCTTGCAGCCGTCCCGGTACAGGGCGACCGACTTGATCCCGAGGCGCCACGCCTCCAGGTAGATCCGCTCGATCTCCTCGACGGTCGCGCTGTTCGGCAGGTTGATCGTCTTGGAGGCGCCGCCGGAGAGGAACGGCTGCACGGCGCCGAGCATCTTCAGATGCCCCATCGGCTCGATCGTGCGGCCGCCGCTCGCCGGGGCGAGCGCGCAGTCGAAGACGGCGAGGTCCGCCGGGTCGAGCCCCGGCGCTCCCTCGATCCCTCCGGTCTTCTCCAGGTGCTCCAGGATCGCGCGGCGCTCCTCCTCGGAGTAGCCGAGCGCGACGAGGCCGGCCGGGACGGTCCGGTTCGGCAGGCGGAGGATCCCGCCGCCGACCAGGTTCTTCGTCTTGACGAGCGAGAGCTCCGGCTCCAGCCCGAGCGTGTCGCACCCCATCAGCAGCCCGATCGTCCCGGTCGGGGCGATGACGGAGATCTGCGCGTTGCGGTACCCCCACAGCTCCCCGGAGCGGACGGTCGCCTGCCACGTCTCGGCGGCGAGCCGGGCGAGCGGGGCGATGCGCGCGTCGGTCGTCGAGAGCTGCTCGGCGGCGCGAGCGTGCTTGCCCATCACGCGCAGCATCGGCGCGCGGTTCCGCTCGAAGCCGGGGAACGGCCCGACCCGTCGGGCGATCTCGGCGGAGGTGCGGTACCCTTCGGCGGAGAGGAGCGCGGAGACCGACCCGGCGAGGGCGCGGCCGGCGTCCGAGTCGTAGGCGAGGCCGTAGTGCATCAGCAGCGAACCCAGGTTCGCGTAGCCGAGACCGAGCGGCCGGTAGTCGTGCGAATTCTGCGCGATCGCGGCGGTCGGGTAGCTGGAGGCGTCGACCAGCACCTCCATCGCGACGATCATCGTCCGCACGGCGGCGAGGAACCGCTCCGCGTCGAGCCGTCCGTCCTCCCCGAGGAACCGCATCAGGTTGAGCGAGGCGAGGTTGCACGCCGAGTCGTCCAGGAACAGGTACTCGCTGCACGGGTTGGAGGCGTTGATGCGACCGGAGTTCGGGCACGTGTGCCAGTCGTTCGTCAGGTCGTCGAACTGGACGCCCGGGTCGCCGCAGCGCCACGCGGCGACGGCGAGCTTCCGCCAGAGGTCCCGGGCCTTGTACTTCTCGGCGACCGTGTGGTCGGTCCGCTGGTACGTCGACCACGGGCCGTCCCGCAGGACCGCGTCCATGAACGCGTCCGGGATGCGGACCGAGTGGTTCGCGTTCTGGTAGGCGATCGACGCGTAGGCGGAGTCCGGGTCCGTCCCGTCGAAGTTCGACGAGTAGCCCTCCCGGATGAGCGCGGCGGCCTTGTCCTCCTCGCGGACCTTGGAGTCGATGAAGTCGACGATGTCCGGATGATCCATGTTCAGGATCACCATCTTCGCGGCGCGGCGGGTCGTCCCGCCGCTCTTGATCACGCCGGCGAGCGCGTCGAACGCCCGCATGAACGACACCGGTCCCGAGGCGATCCCGCCGCCGGCGAGCTTCTCGTGGCTGCCGCGCAGCGGCGAGAGGTTCGTGCCCGTCCCGCTGCCGCCCTTGAACAGGCGGCCCTCGCTCGTCGCGAGCGCGAGGATCGAGTCCATGTCGTCCGAGACCGACTGAATGAAGCACGCGGAGCACTGCGGGGGCTCGCGCACCCCGACGTTGAACCAGACGGGGCTGTTGAACGCCGCCATCTGCTGGACCATCAGGTAGGTGAGGTTCTCCTCGAACGTCGACCCTTCGCCGGCGGTGTCGAGGTAGCCGAGCGAGAGCGCCTGCTGGGCGATCCAGTGGCAGACCCGCCGGATCATCCCGTCGATCGACGTCTCGCGCCGGCCGTCGAGGATGCGGAAGTACTTCGACGCCGCGATGTTGACGCTCGTCTCCGACCAGCTCTTCGGGGCGCGGATCCCCTTCTGCTCGAAGATCACTTTGCCGTCGGCGCTCTTGATCGTCGCGTCGTGGCTTCGCCACTCCACGGTGTCGAACGCGGTCTTCCCTGCCGGCGTGAGCCGGGCGAGCTCGATCGGCTCTCGGCCGGGGCGGGCGGGGGGCCGCGCGGCGGTCTCCTCTCCGGGAACCGGGCGCTTCTTCGCGATTGCCATAACGGTGTTTCCTGAGGGTGGGACGTCCGGGACGCTCCCGTTGCTCTAGTACCGCGCGGGGCCTAAGCCGGGGCCGAGCGGGAGCCGCAACGCCCTCGAGAGTGGGGCGTTTCAGGGCAGCCGCTCACGCTCCGGAGCGCCGGAAGCGCGGAAAAGAGCACGTCGAAAACCCTCCGAGGCGGGCCTACCACGACCCGGTATATCTGCGCTCGGTCTGAAACGTGAGCCGACGCGCGCCGGCCGGCGCCGCGAGGCGGGGAATCCGTTACTGGGTAAGCGCCGTACGGCTAGCCGCGTCGCCCGGCGCGCGCTCCGCCCGCCGGCCCCGATCGGCCGTCCGCGCACGGGTCGCGCCGGCGTCCCGGCGCGCTTCCGCCGTCTCCGGCAACGGCAGCACGCGCATGGTGCACGGCATCAGGACGCCGCACTCCCCGCAGAACAGCCCTTCCTCGGCGACCCAGAGAAACGCACCGCACCGTTCGCAGCGTCGGGGATCGCCCGGATCGTTGCGGCACGTCATCGCGCGCTCGGCGGCGTCGCCCGTCGGGCGGGCCGGCCGACCTCTCGAGGGAGGTACCGGGAGAAAAAGAAGTCGGAACGCGAGGGGCCCCGCACGGAGCCCCTCGCCAAAGGGTAGGCGAACTCGATCCTAGGCGTTCTTCATCTTGGCGCGGGAGATGAAGCCCTTCTTGTCGAGGAAATA
>JASHXN010000032.1 GCA_030043505.1 Thermoplasmata archaeon | reverse complement strand
TAGACCGCGCCGCCCGCGCACGGTCCCAGCACGAGCGACAGCTGCGGAACGACCCCGCTGAGCAGGACGTTCCGGAAGAACACCTCGCCGTAGCCGGCGAGGCTCATCACCCCCTCCTGGATCCGCGCCCCGCCGGAGTCGTCGAGGCCCACGATCGGGACGCCGGCCCGGCGGGCCGTCTCCATCACCTTGACGATCTTGCTCGCGTGCGCCTCCCCGAGCGCCCCGCCGAAGACGGTCGCGTCCTGCGCGAACGCGCAGACCGGCCGGCCGTCGACCTCCCCCCACCCGGTGACGACCCCGTCGCCGGGGATCCGGCGCTCCGACAGGCCGAACTTGTCGACGCGGTGCACGACGAACGCGTCGGTCTCGGAGAACGTGCCGGGGTCGAAGAACGCCTCCAGTCGCTCCCGGGCGGTCAGCTTCCCGGCGGAACGGTGCTTGGCGACCCGGTCGGCGCCGCCGCCTTCGCTCGCCTTCCGCTTCAGGACGTTCCAGCGGTCGAACCTCTCGCTCACGCCGTCACCCCTCCTCGGCCGATCTGGACGTAGCCGCTGTGGAGCACCCGGGAACCGTCCGGACCGCGGAGCTCGAGGCCCCCGTCGTCCCGGAGGCCCACGACCTCCCCCGCGGGCGCCCCGTCGACGCGGAGCTCTTCGCCGACCCCGTACAGTCGGCCCCGACAGCGTCCGGCCGCGACGTTCGCCCCGCCCGGAGTCCCGAGCCACCGCGCGGCCGACGCCGCGGCCTCCGCCACGCGAGCCTCCAGCGCCTCGAGGTCGATCGGGCGGTCGACGAACTCTTCGAGCGTCGCCACGCTTCCTCGCAGCGCGGGCGGGAAGCCGTCCGCCGGGGCGCGCACGTTCACGCCAATCCCCGCGACGGCGGCGGGGCCGCGATCGCCGTCCGCGACCCGATCGAGGAGGATCCCCGAGAGCTTGCGTCCGGTCCCGCTCCCGTCCACGACCAGAAGGTCGTTGGGCCACTTGAGACGGACCCGGATCCCGTACTCCTGTTCGAGCGCGAACGCGAGCTCGGCGCCGACGGCCAGCGGGAGCCACGGGGTCGCGGGACCGTCCCGGAGGACGAGGGAGAGGTAGAGGCCGCCGCGCGGCGACGCCCAGAGCCGGTCGTCCCGGCCCCGGCCGCGAAGCTGGCGCCGCGCGACGACGCGCGAGCCGTCCGGCGCCCCCGACCGCGCCAGCGCGATCGCCCGGTCCTGGGTCGACGGGAGCTCCTCGTAGAGCTCACGGATCGGCGCCACGGGACTCCCCCGAAGGTCGAGGGGAGTCGGGCCATAAGGTTGGGGAACTCGGATCGGTCGGCGAAGCGCTCAAGCGCGCCGCCCCCTGCTCCCGGGCGTGGGCGCGACCGCCGACCTCCTGGCTCCCCTGACCCCGAGCGTCGAGGCCGAGGTGAAGTCCCGGCTCGGCGGGCTGTTCGGCGGCTTCGTCCGCGCCTACCTGCCGCAGACGTGGGTGTTCCGTACCGACCAGGACACCGCGACGTTCAGCGTCGACGCCCAGGGGAACGCCCGGGTCGTCCCCGCCGACCATCCGTCGCCCGACGTCACCGTCCAAGGGCCGTTCGCCGCCCTGCGGGACGCCCTGACGAGCCGGGGGCAGCGGCGGCCGGCGCCCGGGGTCGTCCGGGTCACGCCCCACACCGTGAAGGGGCGCGCCGCCTTCGACTACCTGCGGCCGCGCTTCGGCCTGTAGGCCGCCGCGGGGCCTAGTCGAGCTCCCGCAGCCGCTGGAGCATCTTCACGACGGCACGCACCGCGTTGGCGGCGTTCTCGATCCGGTCCTGCGCCTGCAGGCGCGTCTCGCCGGGGCCGCTGATCCCGAGCCCGACCGGCTTCCCCGAGTCGACCGCCAGGTCCGCGAGCTTCCGCGCCGCCTGCTGCATGACGACCTCGTCGTGGTGCGTCTCCCCCTCGATCACCGCGCCGAGCGCGACGACCGCGTCGACGTCCGGCCGGGCAAGGAGCCGCTTCGCGGCGAGCGGAATGTCGAAGACCCCCGGGGTCTTGACGACCGGCCCGAGGCTCGCGCCCAAGAAGGTGACCTCCTCCTTCGCCCGCTCCAGCATCAGGAGCGTCACGTCGAAGTTGAACTCGCTCACCGCGATCGCCACGCGCAGCCCGCCCGAGGTCCCTCGTCCTGGTGTCACTGCTTTCCTCCGCCGTCCGCCTCACCGCGCCGGCCGCACCGGGCCGGCGTCCGCGAACCCCTGGCGCTGGCCGGTGCCGGCGCGGCGCGCGAGGTCCTGGGGGCGGAACAGGAGCTGGTAGGCGTTGACGGCGTGCTCGGCGGCGCGGCGCTGCGCGAGCGCGACGAGCTCGCGGTCGTCCGCCGCCTCCCCTTCGAAGACGAAGCACTCGACGATCGGCTTCGCCTCCAGCACGCCGGCGAAGAGGAGACCGAGGGACGCCTCGTGCGCGCACGTCCGGTCGTACTCCGCCTTCCCCGGCATCCCGAGGGCGAGGCAGAGGTCGACGCCGTCGACCGCGAACAGCCGCCGGCAGGCGACGGGGAGGTCCTTGATCCCGGGCACGGTCCGCCGCACGACCTTCACGCCGGTCCCGGCGGCCCCCAGGGCGCGGATCGCCGGGGTCGCCAGGTCGACGCGCGCGAACGTCGTGTCGGCGACGCCGACCTTCCTCACGGGTGCGCCTCCGGCGGCGGGGCGCCCCGCGCCACGATCCGCTCGACGAGCCGGCGCGTCGCGAGGTCGTTGTGCGGCAGCGGCCCGATCCGCACGACGCGGACGGGGACCCCCCGGCGCGCGCACTCCGCCTCGACCTCCTTCTCGTTCCAGTGCTGGTCGTGGCCGAGGGCGATCACCTGCGGGTGCTCGCGGACGACCGTCTCGTAGATGTCGGTCGTCGAGCCGAGCACGGCCCGGTCGACCGGTTTGAGCGCCTCGACCATCTCGCGGCGGACGTGCTCGGGGACGTACGGCTCGTGCTTCAGGCGCCGCGCCGTCTGGTCGCGCGCGACGACGACGACCAGCTCGTCGCCGAGCTTGCGCGCCTCCGAGAGGAAGTAGACGTGGCCCGGGTGCAGGAGGTCGAAGACCCCCGTCGCCATCACGCGGACGACCATCGGTCCCACGCCTCGACGATCGCGCGCCCTTCCAGGAACGGCCAGCCGTGCTGCGCCGCGTACTCGCGCGCCGCCTCGGGCGAGCGGGCGCCGCCGGAGTCGCCGAGCATCTCGCAGACGGTGACCGACTCCGAGAGCCCGGTCATCCGGGCGAGCGAGACGGAAAGTTCCGTATGACCCTTCCTCTCCGAGAGGAGGCGGGGCGCCGCGTAGATGACCGGGAGGTGCCCGGGGGAGCTGAACGCCGCGACGAACCGGCGCCGCAGCTCGTCGTCCGAGAGCCGCCCGGCGTCGCGCGCGAGCTCGCCGAGCGTGCGGACGGCGAGCGCCCGGTCGTTGTCCGGGATCCCCGTGTACGTCGCGCGGTGGTGGAGCGCGACGCCGAACGGGCTGCGGCGGTCGTAGCGGAGCTCCTCCCGGGCGAGCCCCCGAAGCACCGGGAACCGCTCCGCGCCCGCGGCGAGCAGCTCGGCGTAGAACGGCAGCCCGAGCCGCCGACGCAGTTCCTCCGAGATGGCGGTGCAGATCCAGCCACCGGCGTCGCGGCGGAGCAGATGGACCAGCTCCGGGGTCGTCCGCTCGCTCAGGACGACCAGGTCGGTCTCCCCTTCCCGGTCCGCGGCGTCGAAGATCAGCACCGGCTCGCCGGCGGCGAGCGCCCGGCCGGCGCGCGCGAGCGCCTCCGGCACGGGACGCACGAGCTCCGCCCGCAGCATCGCGAGGACGAGCGGGGCGGGGAAGATAAACTGAGCGTAACTACTCAAAAAAGAGTTGATGGCCCACGGGAGGACGCGAGAGTCCCGGCAACGACGATCGGTCGGACTCCTCTCCGAACTCCCGCCGAAGCGGGCGTTCTAGGAGGTGATCCATCTGCAGGTTCCCCTACAGATACCTTGTTACGACTTAGTCCCCCTTGCTGAACCGAAGTTCGAGCGACCCTAGTGAGCCACCCTCACTCCGACCCAACTCGGATGACTTGACGGGCGGTGTGTGCAAAGAGCAGGGGCACATTCACCGCGGGATGTTGACCCGCGATTA